>NZ_JASCXF010000015.1:0-93414 GCF_030062225.1 Sphingomonas sp. 2R-10 | reverse complement strand
GTGCCGGGCACGACCCCCACGCCCACGCCGACCACCAGTGCCGCCTGTTCGCTGCGCGCGCGGCAGGACTGGGCCCTGGCGCAGCTGCGCGAATGGTATCTCTTTCCCGAGACGCTGCCCGCCACGCTCGACCCGACGCCCTATACGTCGGTCGACAGCTATATCGACGCGCTGACCGCGACCGCGCGCAGCCAGCGCAAGGACCGGTTCTTTACCTACGTGACGTCGATCGCCGAGGAGAACGCCTATTACGACGCCGGCGCGACCGCCGGGTTCGGCACCCGCTTCGCGCTCGATTCGACCGGGCGGCGGCTGCTGATAACCGAATCGTTCGAAGGGGCCCCGGCGCTGGCCGCCGGGATCGACCGCGGCACCGAGATCCTGCAGATCGGCACGTCGACCGCCAGCCTGCGCGCGGTATCGGCGATCGTCGATGCCGAGGGCACCAGCGGGCTGAACAATGCGCTGGGCCCCGACACGCCGGGCACGGCGCGCGTGTTCCAGTTCCGCACGATCGACGGCACCACGCGGACCGCGACGGTCACCAAGACCGACTATGCGCTGCTGCCGGTATCGACGCGCTATGGCGCCAAGGTGCTGACCGACGGCGCCAGGAAGGTCGGCTACATCAACCTGCGCACCTTCATCTCGTCGGCCGAGACGCCGCTCCGGAACGCCTTCGCCGATTTCCGGGCGCAGGGGATCACCGAGTTCATCATCGATTTCCGCTACAATGGCGGTGGGCTGATCTCGATCGCCGACCTGATGGGCGACCTGCTCGGCCGCGACAAGTCGGCCGGCCAGGTCTACAGCTACACCAGCTTCCGCCCCGAAAAGGCGGCGGAGAACGAGACGCGCTTCTTCCAGCCGCAGCCGCAGTCGGTGGCGCCGGTCAGGATCGCCTTCATCGGCACCGGCAACACCGCCTCGGCCAGCGAACTCGTCATCAACGCGTTCGTGCCCTATCTGGGCAGCAACATGGCGCTGGTCGGCACCAACACCTATGGCAAGCCGGTCGGGCAGATCGCGCTCGACCGCGCGGCGTGCGACGATCGCCTGCGCGTCGTGGCGCTGGCGGTGCAGAACTCGGCGCGGTCGGCGGCCTATTATGACGGGCTGGCGGCGACCGTGCCCAACACCTGCCAGGCGGGCGACGACATCAGCTATCCGCTGGGCGATGCCCGCGAACAGTCGGTGGCCCGCGCGCTCGACTTCCTCGCCGGGCGGTCGTGCAGCCGGATCAGCGGGTCGGCGGGCACGTCGGCGCAGAACGCCCGCGGCCGGTTCGACGAGCGCACGCTGCTGCAACCCGCCCGCCCGTCGACCGCGCAGCGCGAGGTGCCGGGGTTGTTCTGACCCGAGTGTCTGCCTTGACCATACCGCACGGGAAGAACCGTTCGTGCCGAGCAAGGGCTGAGCTAGTCGAAGACCCATATCGAAGCACCTGGCCGCAAGCGGTCCTTCGATACGCCATTTCGACTTCGCTCAATGGCTACTCAGGACGAACGGGAGAGCCTAGGGCCATTCGGGACAGCGCACTGGGAAGACGGACAACGCCATGAGCGACGACGACTATATCTATGACGAGGCGAGCGGCGAGTGGGTGCCGGCGTCGCAGGTCGCCGCCGCGCCGGTCGGCGACGACGACGTGGTCGTCCGCGATGCGGTGGGCAATGTGCTGGCCGATGGCGATCAGGTGACGCTCGTCAAGGACCTGACCGTCAAGGGCGCGGGGCAGACGCTGAAGCGCGGCACCCTCATCAAGTCGATCCGCCTGACCGGCGACGCACAGGAGATCGACTGCAAGTTCGAAGGGATCAAGGGGCTGGTGCTGCGCGCCGAGTTCGTGCGCAAGCGCGCATGATCCCGCCTGCGATCGACCCCAGCTGGGCGCCGGCGCTGGGCCCGGTGTTCGACAGCCCGGGCATGGCGGCCTTGCGCGACTTCCTGAAGGCCGAGAAGGCGGCGGGCAAGCGCATCCTGCCGCACAGCGCCGACTGGTTCACCGCGCTGGCGCTGACCCCGCTGGACAAGGTGCGGGTCGTGATCCTCGGGCAGGACCCGTATCACGGGCCGGGGCAGGCGCACGGGCTGTCCTTCTCGGTCCGGCCGGGGGTGCCGGTGCCGCCGTCGCTGCGCAACATCTACAAGGAACTGCACAGCGACCTGGGCATCGCGCCGCCGCCCCATGGCTTCCTCGAACACTGGGCGCGGCAGGGGGTGCTGCTGCTGAACGCGGTGCTGACCGTCGAACAGGGCCGCGCCGCCGCCCATGCCGGACGGGGATGGGAGGCGCTGACCGACGCGGTCGTCCATGCCGTGGCGGAACAGGGGCCGCCCAGCGTCTTCCTGCTATGGGGATCGCATGCCCAGAAGAAGGCCGGGTTCGTCCGCGACGTAGCCGCCGGGGGCCGGCACCTCGTGCTGCGCGCGCGCCACCCCTCCCCGCTGTCGGCGCATAGCGGCTGGTTCGGCAGCCGCCCGTTCAGCCAGGCCAATGCGTTCCTCGCGAGGCAGGGACGCGGCGAGATAGACTGGGCGATCCCGGCACTCGATACGCAGACGGAACCATCGGGCGGTTCGGACGATTGAACCCGCTTGTCCGCCACAGGGGCGGAAGGAAGAGGGAATTGCCATGAAGACGATGATGACGGCGACCGGTCTGGCCGCGCTGATGCTGCTGGGCGCATGTGGTGGCAATGCCGACGACAAGGCCGCCGACAATATCGAGGCGATGACCGAGAACCGCGCCGACGCGCTGGAAGACCAGGCCGACCTGACCAGCAACGAGCAGGTCGAGGATGCGCTGGAGCGTCAGGCCGAGAACGTCCGCGACATGGGCGAGGACGCCGCCGACAAGGCCGACGACACCGACAACGCCCAGATCGAACAGGCCGTCGCGAACAAGATGTAATCCGCGCCGGGATACCGTTCGATCCGTCCACGCCGGATCGGACGTCATCCCGGCACCGGCCGGGATCTCCCGGTGACAGCGCGCGGCAGGAGGCGCGGGAGACCCCGGCCTTCGCCGGGGTGACGCTTTCCCGTCGGTGGATCGGAGTTGTGAAGGACGGGGCGTCGCGCGAACCACGCGCGGCGCCCCGTTTCGTGTCCAAAGGTCACGAAAGTCACACTCGCCGCGTTTTGCCGCGCGCGCGGCGGTTCGGCTGTGGCCGGGGGCGCGGCACGACGATGCCGCGCTTGGCGAGTTCCAGTTCGACCTCGAACGCCATGCCCAGCGGCCCCGGCTCGGAGATGTAGATGTCGTCGTGTTCGGCGAGCGCCGCCGCGAGCGGTTCGGGCAGCGGCGGTTCGACCGGCTGCGGCGCGGGTTCCACGCGGCGATCGGGATCGAGCCAGCCGGGCAGCCGGCCATCGGCCAGATCGGCGACCTCGATCGCGACGTCGAGATCGGCCGGGGTCATCAGCTTTTCCGGTTCGGCCGGCGGCGCGGGGGAGAGTGCGTCGAGCGCCTCGGCCACGCTCGGCGTCGGAGTGGGGGCCGGTGCCTCCGCCTCGCCGTGCGCCGGCCGGCGCCGCTGCTGCTTGCCGTAGCGGTCGGGATAATGGGCGGCGAGCAGGAACATCAGCATCCGGTCGCCGGGGCGATGCCGCGACCCTATCCGCTGCCCCTCCGCATCGAGTACCGGTTCGACGGTGCCGTTGATCGCCCGGTCGAACGCGACGTCGACCAGCATCCCCACCGCCTGCGCGACCGCCGCATCCCATGCACGGGCAAAGGCTTCGCCGCCGGGCGAGCGGCGCAGGCGATAGGCGCTGCTGGGCGACATGCCGACGGCGCGCGCCGCCTCGCTGACCGACCCGCCATCGGCGAGCGTTTCGATGAAGTCGCGCTGTTTCGCTTCGGACCAGCCGTCGGCACGCGGTTTGCGGCGGACGGGGACCCATTGGTAATCGGCGGGGTCATAGCCGTTGGCGTCGAGATAGGGTGTCTCGGACGGGACGGTCAGGTTCGAGGGGTCGAGCGCCGGTGCGGGCGCGGGCGAATGCTCCGGGAGCTGGGTGTCGTTGCGCATGGGCGGGAGGGGAACATATTGGGAACTTGTAGGACAGTGGTTTTTGGCGGACCCTTGCGTTCTGTACAATGTTCCGTACATTCGTTTCATGGAATCGATCAGCTTCACAGAGTCGCGCGCCAATCTGAAATCGGTGATGGACCGGGTCGTCGCCGACCGGATGCCGGTGGCGATTACCCGCCAGCGCGGCGAAGGCGTCGTGATGATCTCGGCCAGCGAATGGGCGTCGATCGAGGAGACGCTGTATCTGCTGCGGTCGCCGAGGAATGCGGAGCGGTTGCTGGAGGCGGTGCGCGGGTTCGAGCAGGGTGACGAAGGCGTGCCCTTTCCATGAAGGTCGCGTTCTGGCCGACGGCGTGGGACGATTATCGCTACTGGCAGGCGAACGATGCCAAGATGGTCGACAAGATCAACGGGCTGATCGAGGAATGCCGGCGGCATCCGTTCAAGGGGACGGGCAAGCCGGAGCCGCTGGGCGGCAACCTGTCAGGCTGGTGGTCGCGTCGGATCAGTCATGAACATCGGTTGGTGTATCGCGTGACGGGGTCTGGCTTGGAGCAGGCGGCTCAGGTGGCGCAGTGCCGGTATCATTATTGAAATTTACCGATATAGTTACCGGATGCTTCTGAAACCTGGCGGCATCGATATTTTCTATATCGATGAATCAAATGATCGCTCCCTCTTTGCAGTAACTGCTCTGGCAGTGCCCTTCTTGCGGCCAGTGGATGGGGTTTGGCAGATAACGTGGCCAACTCACTTGGCAGCCGCAAAAGAATGGCGAGCAAGCCTATCAAGAAATCTGAAAATACCCGCAACCAAAGAACTCCACGGCACTAAACTTGCCGGGGGCCGTGGAAACTACATCTACGGCAACAGGCAAATTCCAAGTAAGGATGTCACCAAGTATTACAAAGAGATGCTTTCCGGTATAGACTTTCTTCCGCCCGAAAGCGTCATTACAGTCACTGGTACTCGCGGTCGAGAAATGTATGGACACGCCCGCCTTGAAAGAGTGATGTATGCGCTGTTTCAGAGAATGAGGAGACAATGCGTAGCGCGGAATGTTAATGCACTAGTTTTCTTTGACGAAGGGCATCCCGAGTACCGTACATTATACCGGCGAGCCATGAAGCACCTCCCAACCGGATCAATGTTCGGTGACCAACGCAATCTTCCTTTGGACATGTTTGTCAAAGACGGGAATTTCAAAAATTCCAAACTTTGCCACTTCACGCAGATCGCAGATGTTATTGCTTTTGCAGCCTTTCTAAAAGTCCGGAACGAGTTAGGACTTCTTGACGAACGTCGAACTGAAGCAGGCTTAGGAACACTGTTCGACGCTCTGCCTATAGCCGTCAAAAATATGAAAGCGGCTGCTCGATCCGATGATGGCATCGTAAGGCTCGGATAAGGAGACGGCCCGGAGTCACCTCCGAGCCGCTCGGGCAGCTGCTTCTGCGATCAGACGACCCCACTCACGAGCTGCCCTCTTGACATAGGGCATTTGGCCATTCTTGTCAACGAATCATACGATAGAATCGGTTGGAAATTACGGATCGTCAGCTAACAGTTATTAACCGTTCCGTAGTCGACCGGGTGCCACTTCACTCCGCCGGCAGGTACACCTCGCCACCCTTCTCGCGGAACTTCTCGCTCATTTCCGCCATGCCGGCCTCGGCCGCCGCCACCGATGCGGGACCGTTCGCGAACAGCGCGCGGTCCGCGTCGGCCTTGTCGGCAGCAATGAAAGTGTCGGCCGGGGCGTTCTGCTTGGCGGCGAACTCGCGGACTTCGGCGGTGATCTTCATCGAGCAGAATTTGGGGCCGCACATCGAACAGAAATGGGCGGTCTTGGCGCCTTCGGCGGGCAAGGTCTGGTCGTGATAGCTTTCCGCCGTGTCGGGGTCGAGCGACAGGTTGAACTGGTCGCGCCAGCGGAAGTCGAAGCGGGCGCGGCTCAGCGCATCGTCGCGCATCTGTGCGGCCGGATGGCCCTTGGCGAGGTCGGCGGCATGGGCGGCGAGCTTGTAGGTCACCACGCCGACCTTCACGTCGTCGCGGTCGGGCAGGCCGAGATGCTCCTTGGGCGTGACGTAGCAGAGCATCGCCGTGCCGTACCAGCCGATCATCGCCGCGCCGATGCCGCTGGTGATATGGTCGTAGCCGGGCGCGATGTCGGTGGTGAGGGGTCCCAGCGTATAGAAGGGCGCTTCGCCGCAGACCTGCAGCTGCTTCTCCATATTCTCCTTGATCTTGTGCATCGGCACATGGCCGGGGCCTTCGATCATGACCTGGACGTCCTGTGCCCACGCGCGGTGGGTCAGTTCGCCCAGTGTGAACAGCTCGCTAAACTGCGCTTCGTCATTCGCATCGGCGATCGAACCGGGGCGCAGGCCGTCGCCCAACGAATAGGCGATGTCATACGCCTTCATGATCTCGGTGATCTCGTCGAAATGTTCGTAGAGGAACGATTCGCGGTGATGGGCGAGGCACCATTTCGCCATGATCGACCCGCCGCGCGACACGATGCCGGTCACGCGCTTCGCGGTCATCGGGATGTAGGGCAGGCGGACGCCGGCATGGATGGTGAAATAGTCCACGCCCTGTTCGGCCTGCTCGATCAGCGTGTCGCGGAAGATGTCCCACGTCAGTTCCTCGGCGATGCCGCCGACCTTTTCGAGCGCCTGATAGATCGGCACCGTGCCGATCGGCACCGGCGAGTTGCGCAGGATCCATTCGCGGGTGTCGTGGATGTTGCGGCCGGTGGACAGGTCCATCACCGTGTCGGCGCCCCAGCGGATCGACCAGACCAGCTTGTCGACTTCGGCAGCGACGTTGGAGGCGACCGCCGAATTGCCGATATTGGCGTTGATCTTGACCAGGAAGTTGCGCCCGATCGCCATCGGTTCGGATTCGGGGTGGTTGATGTTGTTGGGGATGATCGCCCGGCCGCGCGCCACTTCGTCGCGGACGAATTCGGGGGTCACGAAATCGGGGATCGCCGCGCCGAAGCTCTCGCCGTCGCGCTTGTAGTCGCGCAGCATCTCGCGGCCGAGATTCTCGCGGGTCGCGACATATTCCATTTCGGGCGTGATGATGCCGCGGCGGGCATAGTGCATCTGGCTGACGTTCGCGCCCGCCTTGGCGCGGAGCGGACGCTTGACGACGTTGGGGAAGGGCTGGACCCCGCCCGACCGGTCGGGGCCGAGCTGGCCGTTATCCTCGGGGCGCAGTTCGCGCGCGTCGTAGCTTTCGACGTCGCCGCGGGCCATGATCCAGTCGCGGCGCAGCTGCGGCAGGCCGGCCATGATGTCGATGCGGGCGTTCGGGTCGGTGTAGGGGCCCGAGGTGTCGTAGACGTTGAGCGGCGGTTCGCCGGACGAGGGATCGAGGTCGATCGCGCGCATCGCGACGTTCAGGGGACCGACGTGAATCTTGCGGCTGCCACGGATCGGGCCGGTGGTAACGCCAATTTCGGTGCGTGCGGGGATGTCTGCCATATTCCACTCCATGCGGAGGGGGCGGGACTCTCGTGGCCGCTCCCTCCCTACGCCGGTGTCAGCCGGATCAGGTTCAGCGGGTCGAAGGCTGCGGCCTTCCTCTCAAGCGTGACGAAACGCTCCCCCGGGGACGTGCGCGGTTGTAGGCGGGTTGCGGGTGGGCGTCAAAGCGTTGGACACTCGACCGGCCATGATCCGCCGTCATTCCGGCGAAAGCCGGAATCCATGGATGGGGAAACGGCCAAGCAAGATCGAGAACACCCGACACAATGGATTCCGGCCTTCGCCGGAATGACGATGGTTGGGGGTGCGCGTTACAACAGGTCGAGCTGGCCGCTGGGCGGGTCGGCCCCGCCGAATCCGGCCATCGTCACCCCGACCAGCCGCAGGCCGGTGCGCAAGGGATAGAGTGTCGCGATCAGGCTGCGGGCGGTGGCGTGCAGCGTGGCGCGGTCGGCGACCGGCGCGGACAGGGTGCGGCTGCGCGTGACGATGCGGAAATCGGCGTATTTCGCCTTTACCGTGACGGTTCGGCCGTGCTGGCCGGTCCTTTCCACCCAGTCCCACACGTCGTCGGCCATCGCCAGCACCCGCTCCTCGATCGCCGCCGGGTCGGTCAGGTCGTGGTGGAAGGTGGTTTCGGAGCCCGACGACTTGCGCACGCGATTGGGGCGGACCGGGCGGTGATCCTCGGCGCGGGCGATGCCGTGATACCAGCCGCCCGCCTTGCCGAAGGTACGTTGCAGCGCGGGCAGGTCCCACGCCGCGAGGTCGGCGCCGGTGCGGATGCCCAGCGCCTCCATCCGCTCGACCGTTTTCGGGCCGATGCCGTGGAACTTGCCGACCGGCAGCGACGCGACGACGCGCGGGCCGGCCCTGACCGGGATCACGCACTGGCCGTCGGGCTTGTTCATGTCGGAGGCGAGCTTGGCGAGGAACTTGTTGTAGCTGATCCCGGCGGACGCGGTCAGGCCGGTCGTCGCGCGGATGCGGTCGCGGATTTCCTGCGCAGTGGCGGTGGCGCTGGGCAGGCCGCGGCGGTTGGCGGTCACGTCGAGATAGGCTTCGTCGAGCGACAGCGGCTCGACCAGATCGGTATAGTCGAGGAAGATGGCGCGAATCTGCTGGCTGACCGCCTTGTAGACCTCGAACCGGGGGCGGACGAAGATCAGGTCGGGACAGCGGCGCAGCGCGGTGACCGAGGGCATGGCGCTGCGCACCCCGAACACGCGCGCTTCGTAAGAGGCGGCGGCGACGACGCCCCGCCCGCTCGACCCGCCGACCGCGACCGGCTTTCCCTTCAGTTCGGGCGCGTCACGCTGTTCGACCGACGCGAAGAAGGCGTCCATGTCGACATGGATGATCTTTCGGACAGGGGAAGGCATATCCTGTTGGCTGCTCAACGACTTGGCTCTTGGTCGATTCCGATCGCGCCCGACCCGGATCGATGTGGTTTCCACCATCGGGGATACCGGGCAATCGCATTCAAGGCCAGAGAAGACCGAGAACAGGCAGCGAACAACCTCCGTCGCGTTGACGTCGTGCCGATGGTCGACGATACCCCCGTGGACGACGAACGCGTCATGCGATCGATAGGTGGGAGCAGCGATGTCGGACCGACAGTCTTCCGGTCGACGGGCCGGTCCAGCAGCCTTCTTCTCCAGCCGGGGCAGAACCGGTGCGATCCGATTTTTCGCGGTGCTCGTCTCCGTCACCGCACTCTTCGCGTTCGTCGCCTGGGGTCTCGCGACGTGCGACGCCGCGACCTTTCCCTTGTTCGGCGGTCTGGGCGGCGCGGTGCTGGCGAAGCTGTTCGCCGAAGCCGGCCGTCGCCGTCACGACAGGGGAGAAGGCGCGGCAACGGGCGCACTGGTACTCGTCGGAACGCTCCTGGCACTGGCAGCGATCGTATCGCGGCTGATCGAAGGCATGGCGGCGATCGCCGTCGGCGTGGTGGCAGTCGCGGTGGTCGCGGTCACGTTCCTCCGTCCCGGGCAGACCATCACCAACCGCCATGGCGAACCGCCCTCCGGCGTGTTGGGCTCCGCCATGCCGGATGTGCACCGTACCGACCGTTCCGGTATCGTCTGGGCGATCGTTTCGATCATGGGTTGCGCCGCCCTGGGGTTGGCGGTGCAGATGACGACCGATAGAATCCGTGCCGATCGCGAACGTCGTGCCGAGGTTTCGCCATCGCCGCGACCGACCGCCCCCGCAATCACGGGAAGGATCGCCCCGTGACCCTGCCGTCCGAACGCATGGCGCAGGCCCGGTCTGTTCTGGACCGCTTCGTCCGGGCGGGACGCCCGGCCGGGGCGAAACCGCCGGCCGTCGCGGCGCTGCAAAAGAGCCCCGTCGGCTGGCCCGTCACGCGCGACGTCCTTGCCGCCCAGATCGATGCCAGGCTGCGCGGCACCCATACGCCGCGACAGCTCGGCACGTCCTATTGCGGGCCGGCGGCATTCCTCTACTGCGTGCTGAGGGATCGGCCGGACGTCTATGTCGCCTATGCCGTCATGCTGTGGCAGACCGGCAGATATTCCTTTGGGACCCGCGCGGGACATGTCGATGTGGAATCGGCGGATCGAACCAAGGCGGCGCTGCGCGAGATCGCCGGCCTTCGGAAGGGCAAGGAGCAGATTTCGGAACTCGACTGGATGACGATGGCCACGCTGAGCGCATCGACGCGCCCCCT
The DNA here is from genome assembly GCF_030062225.1 of Sphingomonas sp. 2R-10. Taxonomy (NCBI): domain Bacteria; kingdom Pseudomonadati; phylum Pseudomonadota; class Alphaproteobacteria; order Sphingomonadales; family Sphingomonadaceae; genus Sphingomonas; species Sphingomonas sp. 2R-10. The sequence continues at coordinate 83,182 of NZ_JASCXF010000015.1, read as the reverse complement.
TTCCGGCCTGCGCAGGGGGGCCGAACCCGACGACGTGGCGCTCTCCGTTACCTATCCCTGGGTTCTCGAGGGCTGGTTCCAAGCGGCGGGATCACGGCCGCAGGTCAACAACATGGGGGTCGGCGCGGTCAAATCGAGCCTCTTCATGTTCGCCAACCTGATGCGGTTCTGGCGCTCGCACTGGCTGGTGCTGCAGATCGATTCGAGCCTGGCCGAAACCGGCAGCCCCAGCACCTTTACGCAACGCCACTGGGTCGTCGTCGATCCGCACTTCCAGCCCAGGGTTCGTCGCGCGGGAAAGGGGCCATGGGTCGCGATGGGCGACGTCATGCCCGACTTCTGGAAAGTGCCGGACGATCAGGCGGACCGTGCGATGGACGGACGTCACCTCGCCGACTGGCCGATGGAACTGAGCCTCGTCACCTGGGGCAAGGAGAATTACCGCGCAAGGATGCGGCGGCTCGGCGACATCCCCGCGCGCTTTTATGGCGGATATGCCTTCCCTCACATCCGGTAGCGCGGGACGGAGCGCAGGGCATGCGGGTTTGCCCGCGCCGATCGCCCCTGCGGCCCGCCAAGCCGTTCAGTCGTTCGTCAGGTTGAGGAACACGTCCTCCAGATCGGCCTCGCGCGTCACGACGTCGACGATGCCGTAGCCCTGCGCCGCGACCGCCGCCAACACTTCACCCGCGTTCGCCACGTCCTTGCGATAGGTGATCGCGAGCAGCCGGTCGCCCTTGCGCTCGACCTTTTCGAAGACGCCGGCGGCGGGCAGGTCGGTCAGGTCGCGGTCGACGGTCAGTTCGACCGCCTTTTCCTGCGCCATGCCCAGCAGTTCACGGGTCGGCTGATTGGCGACGACGCGGCCGTGGTTGATGATGGCGATGCGGTCGCACAATTGCTCGGCTTCCTCGAGGTAATGCGTGGTCAGCACCACCGTCACCCCGTCGGCGTTGAGTTCGCGGACATAGTCCCACAATTGCTGGCGCAGCTGGATATCGACGCCGGCGGTCGGTTCGTCGAGGACGAGGACGGGCGGCGAATGGACCATCGCCTTCGCCACCATCAGCCGCCGCTTCATGCCGCCCGAGAGCGTGCGGGCATAGGCGTCGGCCTTGTCCGCCAGATGCACCGCGCGCAGCAGGTCCATGGTGCGGCGCTTCGCCCGGGGCACGCCGTACAGGCCGGCCTGGATCTCCAGCGTCTCGGCGGGGGTGAAGAACGGGTCGAACAGGATTTCCTGATTGACGATGCCGATCGACGCCTTGGCGTTACGGGGATGCTCGTCGATGTCGAAGCCCCAGATCGATGCCGATCCGCTTGTCTTGTTGACCAGCCCGGCCAGCGTGTTGATGAGCGTCGACTTGCCCGCGCCGTTGGGGCCGAGCAGGCCGAAGATCTGCCCGCGCGGTACGTCGAACGACACGCCGTCGAGCGCGACCTTGGCCGGGGCCCCGCCCTTCCCCGCAGCATAGGTCTTGCACAGGTCGCGGATCGAAATGGCGGCTTGGGTGTCCATGGCTGCGCCGATACGCCCGCGCCCGCCCCAAGCCAAGCGCCGTCTTGTCGCGGGCGCGGGTGATTGCTATCGGCTGGACCCATGCTGCCCCCGCCCGAACTCCTCCGCGTCACCACCCCCCGCGTCGCCTGCGACGGTGCCGGCGACATCGCCCCCGCGCTGGGCCATCCGCGCGTGTGGTTGCAGATCGACGAGACGGGCTATGTCGATTGCGGATACTGCGACCGGCGCTTCGTGCTGATCGGCGGGCCGGCCGATGGGGCGGATCAGTCGCAGCTCAAGGATCATGGGGACGGCGCGGGCCGGTAAGGCCGAACGCAGTTCGGACAACCAGCAAGGCCCGCGCCCGGCCGGCGGCGGGCAAGCTCGCCCTTGCCCGCCGACCGACGACGCGGCTTCGCCGCGGCGGTGCTGATCGCCTTCCCATCTCCCCCAAACGTCATCCCAGCGAAGGCTGGTATCTCCCGGTAATGACGCGGGACAAGAACCGCAGAGGCCCAGCCTTCGCTGGGCCGACGTCTACTTGGCTGGGACACCTCTTCCACACGTCCGCACTGTGCCGCAATTGAAATGCATTCCAAGCCGTAAGCCTGTTGCCTGCATCCCGTTATCGTAACGCCGCACGCCAGCGTGCCCATGCAGCGGCGAGCCGGCCCTGCCCCCGAAGCAAACGCGCAGCGTTCTTCGGCGTGACGCCCAGCAATCGCGCTACCTCGCCGATCGTGATGTTCGGACGCGCTGCCCGCAAATCTTCGGCTGACCATTGCAGCGAACTGGCATGAGGGTCCAGAAATACACACGGTGTCGCGAAGGCATGGCCTATTTCGAGTACGCGTTCGTACGTCATGAATTCTGCAGGCCAATCGCCTCGCATAATATGTTCAGCAACGTCATCGCCTACACGCCGGAGGAAATGGATATCGAAAATCCGCTCTTCCTGCGCGATCATCCAATGCTGATTACAAGCGCTGCATCGAGCCAGATGCAGCCACCAAAGATCGTCGCCGTGGCGGCGTATCTCCTCGATCGTGGCGAACACACGCTCATCCAGCCCGTCGCCGCCCATTGGAACGGCTGCAAGATCGGAGAGCGAAGCGCAGACACAAGTAGGCGGCGAAGTGTCTCCCATGTCCAACGTCTGGCGGTACGGACGAAGGTCTGCAAGTAGGTACGGGTCGCTACGTCAACTGCCCAAGGACCCATTCCCCCACGCCACCGCGCCCCTATATCTAGCGGATGACCCCGACCGATCCCCGCTCGTACCTCTACACCGGCGACCTCGACCCCGCCGCCGCGCTCCGTGCCACGCAGGCGACGCTTGCGAATGCGGAGGATGGTGAACTCTACCTCCAGTATCGCCGCTCCGAAGCGTTCGGGTTCGACGATGGCCGGTTGAAGACCGCGTCGTACGACACCCATGCCGGGTTCGGGCTGCGCGCGGTGTCGGGGGAGACGACTGCGTTCGCCCATGCCAACGAATTGTCCGAAGCCGCGATCCGGCGGGCGGGTGAGACGATGGCGCTGATCGATCCGGCGAAGGGGGCCAAGGCACCGCCGCCGCGCGGCAACAACCGGCACCTCTATACCGCCACCGATCCGCTCGACCTGATCCCGTTTGGCGACAAGGTGGCGCTGTGCCAGTCGATCGACGCCGCCGCACGAGCGCGCGATCCTCGCGTGGTGCAGGTTTCGGCGAGCCTGATGGGGTCGTGGAGCGTGGTCGAGATCGTCCGCCCCGACGGCTTCATCGCCACCGACGTCCGGCCGCTGGTGCGGCTGAACGTGTCGATCGTGGCCGAGGCGAACGGGCGGCGCGAGACGGGCAGCTTCGGGATCGGCGGGCGCTACCTCTACGATTCGCTGTTCGCAGCCGAAACGTGGAACCGCGCGATCGACGTCGCGCTGGCGCAGGCGCTGGTCAATCTGGAGGCGGTCGACGCGCCGGCGGGCGAGATGACCGTGCTGCTGGGCGCGGGCTGGCCGGGCATCCTGCTGCACGAGGCGATCGGCCACGGGCTGGAGGGCGACTTCAATCGCAAGGGCACCAGCGCCTTTTCGGGCAGGATCGGCGAGCGGGTCGCGGCACCGGGCGTCACCGTCATCGACGACGGGTCGATCGCCGACCGGCGCGGGTCGCTGTCGATCGATGACGAGGGTACGCCGACACAGGAGAATATCCTGATCGAGGACGGCATCCTGAAGGGCTATATCCACGACCGGCTGAATGCGCGGCTGATGGGCGTCGCGCCGACCGGCAACGGCCGGCGTCAGGATTTCTCCCATGCGCCGATGCCGCGCATGACCAACACCTTCATGACCGGCGGCAACGACGATCCGGCCGAGCTGCTGTCGCGGGTGAAGAACGGTATCTTCGCGAAATCGTTTGGCGGCGGGCAGGTCGACATCGTGTCGGGCAAGTTCGTGTTCTCCTGCACCGAGGCGTACCGGGTCGAGAACGGCCGGATCGGCGCGCCGATCAAGGGCGCAACGCTGATCGGCGACGGGCCGGAGGTGCTGAAGCAGGTACGCGGGATCGGCAACGACTTCGCGCTGGACGAAGGGGTCGGCATGTGCGGCAAGGCCGGGCAGTCGGTGCCTGCGGGAGTCGGGCAGCCGACGCTGCTGATCGATGGCCTCACCGTCGGCGGCACCGCCTGATGCCGCTGGCCGAACTGGGGCGTTTCCCGCGGGTCGAGGCGCAGATCATCGTCGGGCGGCTGGAAAGCGAGGATATTCCGGCAGTGGCGTTCGATGGCGAGGCGAGCATCGGCGACGGCAGCTGGCTGCTGATCCCGGTGCGGGTGATGGTCGATGCCGACAATCTGGATGCTGCTCGCCCGATCGTCGACGACGCTGCCTGAAAAACGGGCAACTCCGCCGCACTGCACAAATTAACCGCTCGTTAACCCGGCGGCTGGCCGGCCAGCCCCCGGAAAACCATCGAACGCCCAACTGGCACGGTCGTTGCGATGCTCTCCCTCGCAATCATGCGACGAGGGGGCGACATGAAATTAGTCATCGCCATCATCAAGCCGTTCAAGCTGGATGAGGTACGCGAAGCACTGACCGAGATCGGCGTCGCCGGGATGACGGTGAGCGAGGTCAAGGGATTCGGGCGGCAGAAGGGCCAGACCGAAATCTATCGCGGGGCCGAATACAGCACCAACATGGTGCCCAAGATCAAGATCGAGGTGGTGTGCGACAGCGACATCGCAGGCCGTGTGGTCGAGGCGGTGCAGGCCGCGGCGAACACCGGCGCGATCGGCGACGGCAAGATCTTCGTCCTCGATGTGGGCCAGGCCGTGCGCATCCGCACCGGCGAAACCGATCTGACCGCGCTGTGATGGGGGGCATCATGCAACATCCGAAGAAACTGATGGCCGGCGCCGCGCTCGGCCTGTTCGCCGCGCTGCCGGCCTGGGCACAGGACGCCGCCTTGCAGGCGCCCGCCGCCGCTGCCGCGCCGGTCGCGACCGTCAACAAGGGCGACACCGCATGGATGATGGTGTCGACCGTCCTCGTGCTGATGATGATCGTGCCGGGCCTCGCGCTGTTCTATGGCGGTTTGACCCGGACCAAGAACATGCTGTCGGTGATGACGCAGATCGGCGCGGTCGCGGCACTCGCGATGCTGATCTGGGTGATGTACGGCTATTCGCTCGCCTTTGGCCCCGATGTCGCGAATGCGACGCTGTCGGGCTTCATCGCCAGCCCGGGCAAGGCGTTCCTCGCCGGCGTCACCGCCGCGTCGCAGGCGGCGACCTTCACCGCCGGGGTCGAGATCCCCGAATATGTCTTCATCAGCTTCCAGATGACCTTTGCCGCGATCACCATCGCGCTGGTGCTGGGGTCGGTGGTCGAACGCATCAAGTTCGCCGCGGTGATGGTCTTCGCCATCGTCTGGCTGACGATCACCTATTTCCCGATCGCGCACATGGTGTGGGCGACCAGCGGCTATTTCTTCAAGGCGGGGGCGCTCGACTTCGCCGGCGGTACGGTGGTCCATATCAACGCCGGCGTCTCGTCGCTGATGCTGGCCATCCTGCTGGGCAAGCGGCTGGGCTTCCCGACCGAGCGCATGGCGCCGCATTCGCTGACGCTGACCATGGTCGGCACCGGGCTGCTGTGGGTGGGCTGGTTCGGGTTCAACGCGGGTTCCGCGCTGGAAGCGAACGGCACCGCAGGGCTCGCGATGATCAACACCTTCGTCGCCACCGCATCGGCCGGCCTGTTCTGGATGCTCGCCGAGAAGTTTTCGGGGCACAAGGGTTCGGCGCTGGGCTTCTGTTCGGGCATCATCGCGGGCCTCGTCGCGGTGACGCCGGCGGCGGGCAATTCGGGTCCGTTCGGCGCGATCGTGCTGGGCGCCGTCGCCTCGGTCGTCTGCTTCTTCGCGGTGACCGTGGTGAAGCCCAAGCTCGGCTATGACGACTCGCTCGACGCGTTCGGCATCCACGGCGTCGGCGGTATCATCGGCGCGATCGGCACGGCGGTGGTCTATGCCCCGTCGCTGGGCGGTCCGGGTGCGGCCGACTACGACATGGGTGCCAAGCTGGGCGTACAGGTGTTCGCGGTGCTGGTGACCATCGTCTGGGCCGCGGTCGGCACGACGATCGCCTGGGTCGTGGCCAAGGCGCTGACCGGGGGCCGCGTGTCGAAGGAAGTCGAGCTGGAAGGCCTCGACCTCGGCGAACATGGCGAGCGCGCCTACAATTACTGAGTTTCTCTTCCGGGCGGCGGCCTAGTCCCCTGCCGCCCGGACCCACAGTTTCCTCCTGCGGAAAACCCCTGGGCCGGTGCGGCGACGCATCGGCCCTTTTTTTGTGTAACAGGCCGGTTGGATGTGTATCCGCTACACACCCCGTTCGTGCTGAGTAGGGGCTGAGCGCAGTCGAAGACCCGTATCGAAGCACCCGTGACGGTCCTTCGATACGCCCCTTCGACAAGCTCAGTGGCTACTCAGGACGAACGGTATCTTTGATTTCCAAGGTGTCGCCAGATGACCCCCTATCTCGACCTGATGCAGCGCGCGCTCGACCATGGCGTTCCGACCGATGACCGCACCGGCGTGGGCACGCGGTCGGTGTTCGGGCACCAGATGCGCTTCGACCTTGCCGCCGGCTTTCCGGTGCTGACCACCAAGAAGCTGCACCTGCGGTCGATCATCATCGAGCTGCTGTGGTTCCTGCGTGGCGACACCAATGTGCGGTGGTTGCAGGAGCAGCGGGTCAGCATCTGGGACGAATGGGCCGATGCGAACGGCGACCTCGGCCCGGTGTATGGCAAGCAGTGGCGCGACTGGGAGTCGGCGGACGGGCGGCATATCGACCAGATCGCCGAACTGATCGCGACCATCCGCACCAACCCCGCATCGCGCCGGCAGATCGTGACCGCATGGAACCCGGGCGAGCTGCACGCGATGGCGCTGTCGCCCTGCCACTGCCTGTTCCAGACGCATGTCGCGAACGGGAAACTGTCGCTCCAGCTGTACCAGCGCAGCGCCGACATCTTCCTCGGCGTGCCGTTCAATATCGCGAGCTATGCGCTGCTGACGCACATGCTGGCGCAGCAATGCGACCTGGCGGTCGGCGAGTTCATCTGGACCGGCGGCGATTGCCACCTGTACGAGAACCATCTCAGCCAAGCGCGCGAACAGCTGGGCCGCACGCCGGGGCCGCTGCCGCGGCTGGAGATCGCGCGGCGGCCGGATGCGATCGACGGCTATGTCCTCGAGGATTTCGTGCTGCACGACTATGTCGCGCAGCCGCATATCAAGGCGGCGGTGGCGATATGATCGACGCGATCCTCGCACGGGCCGATAATGGCGTGATCGGGGTCGATGGCCAGTTGCCGTGGCACCTGCCCGCCGACTTGAAGCGGTTCAAGGCGCTGACCATGGGGCGGGCGATGGTGATGGGGCGCAAGACGTTCGAGAGCTTTCCCGCCCCCCTGCCCGGCCGGCGGCATATCGTGCTGACCCGCTCGACCGACTGGCGCGCCGACGGGGCGGAGGTGGCGCATAGCCCCGAAGCGGCGCTGGCGCTGGCCGGGCCCGACGCGGCGGTGATCGGCGGGGCGGAGGTGTTCGCACTGCTCCTGCCGCAGATCGAGCGGGTCGAACTGACCGAGGTCCATGCCAGCCCGCAAGGCGATGCGATCGTCCCGCGCTTCACCGGCTGGGTCGAAGCGTGGCGCGAGGATCACAGTGCCGCGAGAGAACGTCCGGCGTACAGCTTCGTCCGATTGCTCCGCCCGCCCGCCTCCGCGTAAAGGGGCGCATGGCGTCGATCGCGACGCCCAAGGGGCGTGAGGGGCGGATGCGTAGGGCGGTCTGGTGGGGCGTGGCGGCGCTGGCGATACTGGCCGCCGCCTTTTTCGCGCTGGCGCCCGGCATCGTCGAGCGATCGATGAACAAGGTCGAGCCGAGCGCGGCGCTGGCCAGGCGGATGGCGACGGCACCCGCGCCGGTGGTGGCGGGGCCGATCGTCGATCTGCACGCCGATACGCTGCTGTGGTCACGCGACCTGTTGACGCGCGGTGAGCGGGGGCAGGTCGACCTGCCGCGCCTGCAGGACGGCGATGTCGCGTTGCAGGTGTTCTCGTCGGTGACAAAGACACCGCGCGGGCAGAATTACGACAGCAACGGCGACGACAGCGACAACATCACCCCGCTGGTGATCGCGCAGTTGCAGCCGGTCAGGACCTGGGGGTCGCTGCTCAATCGATCGCTGTGGCACGCCACCCGGCTGCGGCGTGCGGCGGCGCAGTCGGACGGGCAGTTGCGATTGATCCGTTCGTCCGCCGATCTCGACTCGCTGCTCGACGCGCGCAGTGCCGGACCGGTGGTGTTCCATGCCCGCCACCCCCGGCCGGTCGGCGCGCTGCTGTCGATCGAGGGGCTGAACGGGCTGGAGGGCGACCTCGCCAATCTCGACCGGCTGTATCGCAGCGGGTTCCGCATGGCGGGCCTCGCGCATTTCTACGACAACGAGGTCGCCGGATCGATGCACGGCCGCGCTAAGGGCGGACTGACCCCGTTCGGGCGGCAGGTCGTCGCGCGGATGGAGGACAAGGGCATGATCGTCGACGTGGCGCATGCCAGCCACGCCGCACTGGCCGATGTGCTGCGCGTCGCACGCCGGCCGGTGGTGTCGAGCCATGGCGGGGTGCAGGCGACGTGCAACGTCAACCGCAACCTGACCGACGACGAGGTGCGCGGCATCGCCCGTACCGGCGGGATCGTCGGCATCGGTTACTGGCCGGGCGCGGTGTGTTCGACCGATCCGGCGGCGATCGCAAAGGCCATCGTCCATGTCCGCGACATCGCCGGGATCGACCATGTCGCGCTGGGGTCCGATTTCGACGGGGCGGTCACGACCGGGTTCGATACGGCGTGGGTCGGGCTGGTCGCCGAGGCGCTGGCGCAGGCGGGCATGGCGCCGGGCGACATCGCCACGGTGATGGGCGGCAACGCGCTGCGCGTGCTGCGTGGCGGAATCCAGCCCCTTTCCCCCCGTTCCCCTGCCCGCTAAGGGGCGGCGATGGAGCGTCTGGACGGCGGCGCGACGGTCCCCGGCCATTTGCGCGGGGGCGTGGTCGCGCTCGGCAATTTCGATGGATTTCATGCCGGGCACCAGGCGGTGGTCGCCCGCGCCGTCGCGCGTGCCCGCGAACGGAGCCGTCCGGCGATCGTAGCGACGTTCGACCCGCATCCCCGCCGCTATTTCCAGCCGCAGCTGCCGCCGTTCCGGCTGACCAGCCTCGACCAGCGCGCGCGGCTGTTCGCCGCCGCCGGGGCCGATGCGATGCTGGTATTCGCGTTCGACGCCGCGCTGGCCGGGCTGTCGGCGGAGGGGTTTGCCCGGCGGCTAGCGGGCGAAATCGGCGCGGGCGGAGTGGTGACCGGCACCGACTTCACCTTCGGCCGGGCACGAAGCGGTGACGTGGGCGTGCTGCGCGCGCTGGGCGAGGCGCATGGCTTCACCGCCGAGACGGTCGCCCCGGTCGAGGGCGGCGCGGCGGTGATCTCGTCATCGCGCATCCGCGATGCCTTGCGCGAAGGACGCCCGCGCGAGGCGGCGGCGCTGATGACCCGGCCGTTCGCGGTCGAGGGCGTGGTGGAACATGGCGCGAAGCTCGGCCGGCAGCTGGGCTATCCCACCGCCAACATCGCCATGGGCAACTATCTGCGGCCAGCTTACGGCATCTATGCGGTGACCGGGCGGCTGGCCGACGGGCGGGTGCTGCGGGGGGCGGCGAATCTGGGCATCCGGCCGACGATCGCGGGCGAGCCGATCGAGCTGCTGGAGCCGTATTTCTTCGATTTCGACGGCGATCTGTACGGGCAGGTGATCGAGGTCGCGCTGATCGAGTATTTGCGGCCCGAGGCGAAGTTCGAATCGCTCGACGCGTTGAAGGTACAGATGGCGGCGGATTGCGACCGCGCGCGGGCGCTGTTGGGGTAGAAGAAGAAGCTGGTTCGCGCGGAGGCGCGGAGGCGCGGAGGAGGTTGCGATGGCGGAAGCGACACCCGCGTCAGCGGCTTTTGCCATCGTGGCCACCGGGTAAAGCGTCTCCCGATCGCGATGCACTGGCAAAGAACGGACCATCTCTGCGCCTCCGCGCCTCCGCGCGAACCAAATTCTTCTTTACTGCATGCCGCCGACTGCCACGGAAAGCGGTTTGCGTGTGCGCGCGCATCGGCTAATCGCGGGCATTCCTATGACCGAAACGCCCGAACCCCAGCCCCCCGAAACGCGCGACTGGCGCGACACCGTCTTCCTGCCGAAGACCGACTTTCCGATGAAGGCCGGCCTTGCCGCCAAGGAACCGGCGATCCTCGATCGCTGGGCGAAGATCGGGCTGTACGATCGGCTGCGCGCCGAGCGGCAGGGCCGGGAACGCTTCCTGCTGCACGACGGCCCGCCCTACGCCAATGGCGACATCCATATGGGCCATGCGATGAACAAGGTGCTGAAGGACATCGTCGTCCGCACCCAGTCGCTGATGGGCAAGGACGCGCCGTACATTCCGGGGTGGGACTGTCACGGGCTGCCGATCGAGTGGAAGATCGAGGAAGCGTATCGCGCCAAGAAGCGCAACAAGGACGAGGTGCCCCCGGCCGAGTTCCGCGCCGAATGCCGCGCCTATGCCGCCAAATGGGTCGAGGTGCAGAAGGGCCAGTTCCAGCGGCTGGGCGTGATGGGCGACTGGGACGATCCGTACCTCACCATGAAGTTCGACGCCGAGGCGACCATCGCCGAGGAATTGTTGAAGTTCGCCATGTCGGGCCAACTCTATCGCGGGGCCAAGCCGGTGATGTGGTCGCCGGTCGAAAAGACCGCGCTGGCCGAGGCCGAGGTCGAATATGAGGACGTCGTGTCGACGCAGATCGACGTGGCGTTCGAGATCGTGGACGCGCCGAATGCGCCGGAACTGGTCGGCGCGCATGCGGTGATCTGGACGACGACGCCGTGGACGATCCCGGTCAATCAGGCTTTGGCCTATGGGCCGGAGGTCGATTACGCGCTGTTCGAGATCAAGACTGGCGCGCTGGATGAGCCTGCGCTGGCTCATCTGGCTGGCAAGAAGCTCCTCGTCGCTGAAGCTCTGATCCCTACGTTCCTGAAGCGGATCGGTTCGGCTTGGGACAATAGCGATGCTGTCCAAGTCTATTACAAGGGCGGCTCGGCGCTCGCCGGTGCGACCGCACGCCACCCGATGCACGCGCGCGGCGGGTTCTTTGCCAAGCCGCGTCCGCTGCTGCCCGGCGACTTCGTCACGACCGATGCCGGTACCGGTCTGGTCCATATGGCCCCTGACCATGGCGAGGACGATTTCGAGCTGTGCAAGGCGCATGGCATCGAACCGGTGTTCGCGGTGCAGGGCGATGGGCGGTATCGCGACGACTGGGCGTGGCTGGGCGGCGAAGGCAGCGTCATCAACCCTAAGTTCGTCGCCGCCGGGCGTGGCGGCAAGCTGGAGGAAGGGCCGATCTGTCGCGACCTGCGCTTGAGCGGCGCGCTGCTGGCGGCGTCGGACGACTTTGCGCACAGCTATCCGCATAGCTGGCGGTCGAAGGCGAAGGTCATTTTCCGCGCGACGCCGCAATGGTTCATTCCGATGGACCGGGCTGCCCAGAACGTCGCCCCGGCGCAGGCTGGGGCATCCTTCGGTGGTGCGGGCGATCCGTTGCTGGCGAGTGTCGGGCTGGAGTCGCTTGAGACCCCAGCCTTCGCTGGGGTGGCGTCTGCCGGCAATGGCGCCACGCTGCGCGAAATCGCGCTCGACGCGATCGAACGCACCCGGTTCGTGCCCGAAAAGGGCCGCAACCGGATCGGGGCGATGGTGTCAGGGCGGCCCGACTGGGTCATCAGCCGCCAGCGGGCGTGGGGCGTGCCGATCGCGCTGTACGTCAACCGCGCGACCGGCGACTACCTGCGCGACGCAGCGGTCAACGACCGCATCCTGACCGCCTTTCGCGAGGGCGGGGCCGATGCGTGGTATGCGGCGGACCATCAGGCGCTGCTGGGGCCGGATTACGACCTCGCCGACTATGAGGTCGTGACCGACATTCTCGACGTGTGGTTCGATTCGGGCTGCACCCATGTCTTCACGATCGAAAAGCGCTTCGGCGCAGGCACGCGCGCGAACCTGTATCTCGAAGGGTCGGACCAGCATCGCGGCTGGTTCCAGTCGTCGCTGCTGGAAAGCTGCGGCACGCGGGGACAGGCGCCGTATGACGCGGTGCTGACGCATGGCTTCGCGCTCGACGGCAATGGGCGCAAGATGTCGAAGTCGCTCGGCAACGTCGTCGATCCGTTGAAGGTGATCGGCGAATCGGGCGCGGACATCCTGCGGCTGTGGGTCGCGCAGACCGATTATTTCGAGGATGTGCGGATCGGCAAGGAAGTGCTGGCCGGCACCGGCGACGCCTATCGCAAGCTGCGCAACAGTTTCCGGTATCTGCTGGGCGCATTGGACGGCTTCACCGATGCCGAGCGGGTGCCGGTGGCGGACATGCCGGGGCTGGAACGCTATGTCCTGCATCTGCTGGGCGAGCTGGACACCGAGCTTCGCAGCGCGGCGGAGGCGTTCGAGTTCAACCGCTATGCCCGCGCGCTGACCGATTTCGCCAACGAGGACCTGTCGGCGTTCTTCTTCGATATCCGCAAGGATTCGCTGTATTGCGACGCGGCAGACGATGTGCGGCGGCGGGCGTATCGCACGGTGCTGGACGTGCTGTTCCATGCGCTGGTCCGCTATGCCGCGCCGATCGTGGCGTTCACGGCGGAAGAAGTGTGGCAGGCGCGGTTCCCGAGCGCGGACGGATCGGTCCACCTGCTCGAATGGCCCGAACTGCCCGCGCTGCCCGCCGACCGGCCGCTCGGCACCGAATGGGCCGATGTGCGGGTGCTGCGCGCCCGCGTGACCGAGGCGATCGAGCCGCTGCGCCGTGACAAGACGGTGCGCTCCAGCCTCGAGGCCGAGGTGACGGTGCCCACGCTGCCGCTGCCGGCCGACGAACTGGCCGAATTGTTCATCGTCGCGAAAGTCACCCAGGCCGATGGACCGATCACGGTGACGCGGACCGGGGCGGCGAAGTGCGGGCGGTGCTGGCGGCATCTGCCCGACGTCGCGGTCGACGGCGACCTGTGCGGCCGCTGTGCGGAGGTGGTGCAATGACCTTGCGGAAACTGGCGGTGGCGATCGCGATCACTGTGCTGATCGTTGACCAGTTCGTCAAATACTGGGTCACCGGTCCGATGGGGATCGATTATCCGGGGGCCGAGCTGCACCTGCTGCCGATCTTCACGCTGCGCTTCGTGCAGAATTTCGGCGTGTCGCTGGGGCTGTTGCAGGCGGGCAGCGAGACGGCGCGCTGGGCGCTGGTCGCGATGACGGCGATCATCGCCACCGGGGTCGCGGTGTGGATCCGGCGCGAGCGGCAGAAGCCCGAGCTGATCGGGCTGGGGCTGGTGCTGGGCGGGGCGCTGGGCAACATCGTCGACCGGGTGCGCTTCGGCTATGTCGTCGACTATGCCGATCTGCATTTTGGTGGTTTCAGCCCGTTTCTGGTATTCAACGTCGCCGACGCGGCGATTTCGATCGGCGTGGTGATCCTGCTCGTACGCGCGCTGTTCACCCGCGAACCGAAGAACGACGTTCCTGTGGAGAAGGCCAATGCGTAAGTTTATCGTTCTCAGCAGCCTCGGCCTGATCCTTGCCGGGTGCCAGGGCAACGCCCTGAACCGCCAGCGTCCCGACGAGTTCGCCGTCGCGCGGCAGGCGCCGCTGGTGATCCCGCCCGATTATTCGCTGGTGCCGCCGCGGCCGGGCGCCGCGCGTCCGCAGGATACCGCGGCATCGACCCAGGCGATGCAGGCGCTGTTCGGCGGCCCGGCGCAGCGCAGCGCGACCGAGCGGCTGACGCTGGAGCAGGCGGGCGGCGCGGGCGCGGCCGATTCGGGCATCCGCTCGGGCGTGGCCGATCCGGACACCAACGTCGTCGACAAGGGCACGACGACCCGCGACATCATCGCCGCGCCGGCGGGCGACGGGCAGACGGCGCGCACGACCACGCCGTAAGGGTCGGGGGTTCTCGACGCGCGAAAAAGGCCGGTTGCCCAATGGGGCGACCGGCCTTTTTCTTGTTCCCGTCCGACTCCCCTATCCTATCCGTTTGCTTCGAGCGGAGGTTCGAGCCTGTCGAGAACCGAAGTCGAGAAGGGGTTGCCACGAACGGCGAGTTCTCGACGGACGCTTCTCGACAAGCTCGAAGCTGCTCGAACCGAACGGGTGGGGAGCAGAAGGATTTCCAGCGAAATCGTTCGTCCTGACGAGTTGCTGAGGGAAGTCGAAGCGACGCGTCGAAGGACGACTTACCAAATGCTTCGATACGGGCCTTCGACAAGCTCAGTCCCTACTCAGCACGAACGGTTCCGATGAAGCTTAACCCACACCTGTCACCCCAGCGCAGGCTGGGATGACGGTTGTGGCGCGAGCGTGGGGCGGGGTGGTTGCCCCCGCCCCTGCCCCCCGTCAGAACGCCGCGGTCAGCGACACGACCACCGTGCTGGCCGCGATCGGGCTGCCGTTGGTGGTCTTGCTGAAGTTCGGCGTGATATAGGCCGCTTCGCGGTTCGAGATGTCGGTGTCGACATAGGCGACGCCCAGCGTCAGGTTCTTGTAGGTGAAGTCGGTGCCGACCGACCAGTCCCAATAGCTGCCGGTCGGCGACAGGCTGGTGCCGTTGGGGCCGAGGCCGGGATTGCCGTCCGAATAGCCGATATGCGCCTTCAGCGTCAGCGGGGTGTTCGGCACGGCGCCGACGGCATCGCCCGACAGATAGATATTGTCCTGCCGGCTGCCGTCGCCCGCGACCGGCGGGGTCAGCGAGCGCGTGAACAGGCCGAGCGAGGTCTGCTTGGGTGCATAGAAGGCGCCCGCGGTCAGCGTGGCGGGACCGGCAGTACCCGACAGCTTGCCGTAGAATTCGACGACGTCGGTTTCGTCGGCACCGCCCGGATAGGTGTACCACGTGACGCCGACATCGACGGTCGCGGTGTCGAACGTGTGCTTGTAGCCGGCGATCAGGTCGAGTTCGAGGTTCGCACCGCCGAACGTGCCCCAGCCGGCGAGGTTGGAACCCCAGGTGCCGATATAGATGCCGCTGTCGTGCGCGATGGTGATGCCACCCTGCACGGCGACGTTCTTGTCGCTCTGCGACACGCCGCGGAAGCGATAGTCGGACGCGACGGTCGCGCTGCCGCTGATCGTGATCGGTTCGGGGGGCGCGGTGTCCTGCGCAAGGGCGGGCATCGCGGTGGTGGCGGCGAGAATCGCGGCCGGGAGGAAGGTCGAGAATCGCATCGTAAACCCCTTTCAGGTTCCGTGGTGATTCTCCTGCGTCGGACGTCGCCGCGTTTGGCTGGACCTGCTGGTCCGTGCGGTCTGGCGTCCTGCGACCGAATATGTCCCAGCGTGCCGCGCTGCACAATGGGAATTGCGTGCGGACGCGATACGACGCCCCCGCTGTTGCGCGGTGGCAACAGCGGAGGCGGTCGGTGGACGATCAGGCGCGGATGGCGAGGATCGCGTCGATCTCGACCACGGCACCCAGCGGCAGGACCGGTACGCCGACCGCGCTGCGGGCATGGCGGCCGGCATCGCCGAACAGTTCGACCATCAGTTCCGAGGCGCCGTTGGCGACCTTGGGCTGGTCGGTGAAGCTGCCCGCCGAATTGACGAACACGCCGAGCTTCACGACGCGCTCGATCCGGTCGAGGCTGCCCAGCGCCTTTTCCGCCTGCGCGAGGATCATCAGCGCGCACTTCTGCGCCGCCGAGGTCGCATAGGCGAGGTCGCGATCCTCGCCGGCGCGGCCGGTCATCAGGTTGCCGTCCTCGAACGGGAGCTGGCCCGACAGGTGCAGCAGGCCACCGGCCTCTACCGCGGGGACATAGGCCGCGACCGGAGCGGCGGCGACGGGGAGCGACAGGCCGCGTTCGGCCAGCTTTGCGGGGATATCATATGCCATGGACGTTCCTCTCTGGTGGTTATCGGACGGGGTCAAGCCCGGGCCGGCTGCCCTTCGGCGAAGCGTGCCTCGATCCATGCCTGCGCCTCCGCCCAGTCGTCGATGCGGGCATGCGCCGCGGGCGCGGGGGCGATGTGGATGGCGAGGTCGGGTTCGGACACCATGTGCAGCCGGTGGACCTGCGGCACGGTGTCGGCGACCGACTGGTGATGGACCGCGAGGTCGTCGACGAACACCGCGACGCCGGGGTCGAACTCGGCGAGCAGCCGCGCGACCGGCGGGCCCTTGCCCCCTTGGTTGCATTCGACGCGGTGGACGATGCCGTGGGCAGCGAGCTGATCGATACGGTGGGTGCGGCAATGGTCCTGCAAATTGGTCAGCACGACGATGTCGGCCTGTTCGGCCAGCGCGGCCAGCGCCTCGCGCGCGTGCGGGACCAGCGTCTGGCGCGCCATCTGACCCGGGAAGAAGCCGTCGAGCATCCCCCACATCTCCTCGCGTTCCAGCACGGTGCCATCGGCGCGCGTCATCGAGTTCGCGAAATCGCCCCCGGCCATGTCGAAAGCGATGGCGTGTTCCTCGCCCAGCCATGTCCCGAAATGGCGGACCATGTGCAGCAGGACTTCGTCGCAATCGGTGATGAGCAGGGGTTTCATGCAGTCTCCAGTTCGGCGCGGGCCGCGACCAGAACGGTCGGCGCGACGTCCAGCGCCTCCGCACAGGCGATAAGGTCGGGTTCGTACGATTCGAGATGGGCGAGCAGCTGCGCGAGGAAGCCGGGATCACCGGCCCGTGCGCGCAGTTCCGCAGGGTCGATGCCGGTCAGCGCGAGGAAGCGGTCGCGGCGGGTGTCGTCGCCGATGACCCACACCAGCGCCTGCAGGCCCAGCGTCGCCGCGTCTTCATTTGTTTCCGGCATGCGCATCGCCTAGACAGCCTTTCGAACTCGATCGGGATGCAAAGCGCGTGGCAAAAAGGGTACTCGTTGTCGAGGACAACGAACTGAACCTGAAGCTGTTCTGCGACCTGCTGCGTGCGCATGGCTATCTGACCGAGCCGGTCCGCGACGGGCGCGAGGCGGTGGGGCGCGCGCGGGCGTTCCTGCCCGACCTCATCATCACCGACATCCAGCTGCCGCACATGACGGGTCTGGAACTGATCCAGATGCTGAAGGCGGATGCGCGGCTGCGGACGATCCCGATCATGGCGGTCACCGCCTATTCGGGCCGCGACGACGAGGACCGGGTGCGCGCCGCCGGGGCCAATGCCTATGTGACGAAGCCGATTTCGGTGGTGCGGTTCGTCGGAGAGGTGCGGGCGTTGCTGCCGGTGGAGGAGGTTCGGGGGGAAGGCGGCGCACTGGATGCCGAGAACCGCGACTGATGCGCGCGTATCGTTCGAGATGACCGTCACTCCCGCGCAGGCGGGAATCCATGGCCGCCGACGTTTCGGCAAGGGGCGCGACGCCAGCGTATATGGACGCCCGCCTGCGCGGGAGTGACGGTCGAGGTTGCGTTGGTCGCCCGCATCGCAGGGCCGACCCGTCAATTCCAGTCGACCCGCGCGACCAACATGGTGAGCGCCGCCGCCAGCGCCGCGGCGACCCATAGCGCCGCAAGCCCGAGCCACGCCCAGCCGATGCCGCCGATCGCCACGCCGGCGACGAAGCCCAGCCATAGCAACAGGTCGCGCTGCGGCGTCGGCGCGCTGCGGTCGCCCATCAGCCGGCGGGCGACACGCTGACCGATGCGGACCAGCGTGCCGGTCATGTAGGTCAGCCCGACGCGCACCTCGCCCTCGGGCGCGACGACGCCGTTCTGCGCGCCCATCGCCGCGGCGAGCAGCAGCATGGCGAGGGTCAGCGGCGCGACGGCGGACAGCGCCGCGCCGAAGGCGAGCAGCAGCGTGACGAAGCCCATCACCGCCTCCGCCCGGCGCTTCGGCCCCAGCCGCTCGACCGCCGCCGCGCCGACGATCGTGCCGAGCATCGCCCCGGCGACGAACGCCAGCACCAGCGCCGCCGCGGTCGCCGCCGCGCCGTTCCAGCCATGGGCAAGGCCGATGCCGAGCCGGGTCGAATTGCCGCTCATGAACGAGGCGAAGAACCCGCCCAGCCCGCTGAACGCCAGCGCGTCGACGATGCCCGCCAGCGCGGCGAGCAGGACGGTGGCGAGGGTGGCGGCACTGGTCAGACGGCGCATGATGTTCCTTTGCCCGATCGGCGGGGGGCGGGGCAATGCCCCCTCGCCGGCCGACCATGGGTACGTAGGGGGCAGACCGGTAAACGACAACGACCGGGACGGCGCCGAAGCTGGCGCACGGGCAGAAGCAGGGAGGGAGCGATGCACAGGCATCATGACCGACGCCGCCGTGCGCCGGCTTCGACCCGCCGCTGCGCGGTCGCCATTGCCGTTTATGCGTCTGCCCCCTAGCGAAGGGCGATGGTTCCCTCTCCGCAGGCGCTGGGGCAGATGCTCGGCGCGCTCGACATGATCGGCATCGCGGTGTTCGCGGCATCGGGCGCGCTGGCGGCGACGCGCGCGGCGCAGACCTTCGTCACCGCCGCGTTCTTCGCGCTCATCACCGGCGTTGGCGGCGGGACGGTGCGCGACCTGCTGATCGGCGCGTCGGTGTTCTGGGTCCACGGATCGCCGGTCGCGGCGATCTGTGTCGCGGTGGCGGGATTGGTCTGGGTGACGCCCGAACACTGGTGGCGCGACAAGGCGCTCGACTGGCTCGATGCCGCCGGGCTGGCGGCCTATGCGGTGTTCGGCGCGGCCAAGGCGCTCAGTTTCGGCGTGCCGCCGTTGCAGGCGGGGATGATGGGGGTGCTGACCGCGTGCGTCGGCGGCATCCTCCGCGACGTGCTGGCGGGCGTGCCGTCGATCCTGATGCGGCCGGAGCTGTACGTGACGGCAGCGGCGCTGGCGGCGGGGCTGCATGTCGTGCTGGTGGCGTGCGGCCTGCCGCCGTTCGTCGCCGCGCTGCCGGCGGCGCTGGCGGGGTTCACGCTGCGCGGGACGGCGATCCGGTACCGGCTGGCGCTGCCGGCGTATCGGGGGAAGCGGTAGGGGGTTTTGCCGCCGGGGTTTCCCGCGGAGACACGGAAGGGGTCCGTCGTGGGCCGCGGAGGCGAGTGGGAGCGGCCATGTTTTACGTTGCCACTCACGTTATTCCAGCGAAGGCTGGAATCTCGCCGTAAGGAAGGACGCGCCTCGCCGCGGAAGACCCCAGCCTGCGCTGGGGTGACGGTTGTTCGGATGTATGCGCTGCTCCCCGCCCCTGCCGCTTTGCTTCGTCCCCCCCGTTTGCTTCGAGCGGAGGTTCGAGCCTGTCGAGAACCGTAGTCGAGAAGGGGTTGCCTCAAACGGCCAGTTCTCGACGGACGCTTCTCGACAGGCTCGAAGCTGCTCGAACCGAACGGATGGGTAGGAACCGGGCGGATCTGGCGAAAGTGTTGGATGGCCGAGGAGTCAGCCCCGCACCACGCCCGTCTCGCTGAACGGTTTCGGCTCGCGCGGTGGTACGGCGCTGTCGTTCAGCTGGCATTGCCAGAAACCGACATCGATCCAGCGGCCCTGCTTGAACCCGATCTCGCGATAGACGCCCGCGCGGCGGAAGCCGACCGCTTCGTGCAGCGTGATCGACGCGTCGTTGGGGAGCGACAGGACGCCGATCGCCTGGGTGAAGCCCTGCGCCCGCAGCGTGTCGACCAGCGCTTCGTACAGCAGCCGCCCGGTCCCCTTCTGCTGCGCGCCGCCCGCCATATAGATCGAGGTTTCGACGACGTAGCGATAGGCCGGGCGGTCACGGAACCTGGTAGCATAGGCATAGCCCAGCACCGCGTCGCCGTCCGCCGCGCCGGTCGTCGCGACCATCCACGGGTAGAAGCCTTCGCTGTGCGCGATCCGGCTGCGGATCGTGCGGGCGTCGGGCGCTTCGGTTTCGAACGAGACCGTCCCGCCCGACACATAGGGGGCGTAGATCGCGGCGATCGCGGCGGCGTCTTCCGGCCGCGCGGGACGGATCGCGATCACAGCCCCAGCCGCGCCACCAGCAGGTCGAACAGCGACGCATCCTGCGCCGACGCCGCGACCGGCCCCAGTCCGCCGCATTCGAGGCAGCGCGCCTGCACCCCGGCCGGGGTGGTCAGCATCCGCCGCGCATCGCCCAGCGCCTGCGCCAGTACCGTGCGCTGCTGCCCGGCGACGTGGCCGAGCAGGTCGGTCGCCGCCTGATCGGGCGCGTCGCTGCGCTCCTTTTCCGAGAAGCTCTTCAATGCCCTTTCGAGCGCCGAGGGTTCCTTTTCGAGATAGACCGCGCGGACCTTAGCCGGATCGAGCTTCGCACGGCGGGCCGCCTCACCGATCGCGTCGGTCAGGTTGCCGAACCGGTCGACCAGTTTCAGCTGACGCGCGGTGCCGCCGTCCCAGACGCGGCCCTGCCCGATTTCGTCGACCCGCGCCGGCGTCAGGCCGCGCGACTGCGCGACGAGGCCGGTGAAGCGGCGATAGATATCCTCGACCCCGCTCTGCATGATCGTGTCGAACGCCGCATTCGTGCCGCGCAGCACGTCGGGCTGGCCGCTGAGCGGCGTGGTGGCGACGCCGTCGGCGGTGACGCCGATCTTGGACAAGGTGTTCTCGAACGTCGGGATGACGCCGAACACGCCGATCGACCCGGTGATGGTGTTCGGTTCGGCGAACACGACGTCACCGGGCGTCGACACCCAATAGCCACCCGATGCGGCGAGGCCGCCCATCGACACGACCACCGGGATCTTCGCGACCTCCTTGGCCTGCAGGATCGCCTGGCGGATGCGTTCGGAGGCGAGCACCGACCCGCCCGGCGAATCGACCCGGACGACCAGTGCCTTGAGGTTCTTGGTCGCAAGGCCGTCGAGCAGCAGCTTGGCGATGGTGTCGCCGCCCGCGGTCCCCGGCTTCGCCTCGCCATCGACGATCGTGCCGGCGACGGTGATGACGCCGATCGCGTCGCCCGCGGTCGACACCGGGTTCGCCGCCAGCCAGTTGGCATATTTGATCGTGCGGAAGCTGCCGGCCGCCTTGCCGGTTTCCGCGCCCGCCAGTTCGGCGACCCGCTTGCCGAAGGCGATGCGGTCGCCCAGCTTGTCGACGATGCCGCCGCGCAGATTGGCCTGCGCCACGTCGCCGCCCGCCGCCGCGATCGTCTCCGCCGGGCGGTTGAGGAACGCGTCGAGCTGCGCCTTGGGCCGCGCCTTTGCCACGGCCGCGCGCCACTGGTCGAAGATCGCGCCGTACAGCGCCTGGTTGGCGGCGCGTGCCGGTTCGGACTGGTCGGCGCGGGTGAAGGGTTCGACCGCCGACTTGAACTGGCCGACGCGGTAGACGTGCGCATTGACACCGAGCTTGTCGATCAGCCCCTTGTAATAGAGCTGCGCCCCGCCGGGGCCGCGAAACATCGTGCCGCCGAACGGGTTCTGCCAGATCTCGCTGGCGTTCGACGCGATGCGATAGCCGCCATCGGTGTAGAGCGTGGCATAGGCCAGCACCGGCTTGCCGCTGGCGCGCACGCGGGCGACGGCGTCGCCGACCTCGGCCAGCGCGGCGGGATAGCCGCCGGCGAACTTGTCGAGGTCGAGCACCACCGTCTTGACCCGCGTATCGCCCTTCGCGGCGTCGAGCGCGCGGACGACGTCGCGCAGCCGCAGCTCCTGCGCGACCGACTGTCCGCTGAGCAGGGCGACCGGATCGGCCTCGGCAGGCTGTTCGACGATCGATCCCGACAGGTCGAGCACCAGCGCACCGTCGGTCACGCGGGTATTGGGCCGCGCCGACAGGGCGGCGAACAGCCCGCCAAAGAACAGCAGCATCAGGATGAGCACGAGCGCATCCTTGATCCCGACCAGCAGCTTCCACGCACCCCGGACCAGTTTCACGGCAATTCCTTCGAACTTATCGTCTAGCGATAAATAACCGGATGGCCGGGGGAGTAAAGTGGCGTCTGCACCGTCACGTCCGTGCCGGGACGGCCGTTGTCCCCAAAGGCGTCATCCCAGCGAAGGCTGGGATTTCCCGGTGACAGGGCGCTCTGCCTGCCGCTTGAGATCCCAGCCTTCGCTGGGATGACGAATGTGGCAGCGAAAACCGTCCGTAAGGGTCACACCCGCATCGGCATCAGCACGTAGAGCGCGGGCGAGGCGTCGTTCTCGCGAATCAGCGTCGGGGCGGCGGCATCCGACAGATGGACTTCGCACAGGTCGCTGTCGATCTGGCCCAGAATGTCGAGCAGATAGCGGCTGTTGAAGCCGATCTCGAACGGCAGCGCGGTATAGTCGCCGGGCACTTCTTCCGCCGCCGCGCCGTTTTCGGGGCTGGTCACCGACAGGGTGATCTTGTCGCGGTCGAGCGCCATCTTCACCGCGCGGGTCTTTTCGGTGGCGATGGTCGACACGCGGTCGACGCCCGCCATGAAGCTCTTCGGATCGAGTTTCAGCAGCTTGTCGTTGGCGGTCGGGATGACGCGCGAATAATCGGGGAAGGTGCCGTCGATCAGCTTGCTGGTCAGGATCGCCTGTCCCAGGTCGAAGCGGATCTTGCTGCCCGACAGCGACACGCCGACCGAACCGTCGACCTCGTCCAGCAGCTTGCGCAGTTCGGCGACGCATTTGCGCGGCACGATGACGTCGGGCATCTTTTCGGCGCCCTCCGGCCGGTCGACGGTCATGCGGGCGAGGCGATGGCCGTCGGTCGCCGCCGCCTTCAGCACCGCGCGGCCATTGTCGTCGGCGACGTGCAGGAAGATGCCGTTGAGATAATAGCGCGTTTCCTCGGTCGAGATCGCGAAGCGGGTCTTGTCGATGATCGCCTTCAGCGTGGTGGCGGGCAGTTCGAACTGGGTCGGCAGCTCGCCTTCCGCGATCACCGGGAAATCGTCGCGCGGCAGCGTGGCGAGGCTGAAGCGCGCGCGCCCGGCGACGACGGTCAGCCGGCCCTCGGCGGCGGACAGCTGCACTTGCGACCCGTCGGGCAGCTTGCGCGCGATGTCGAACAGCGTGTGCGCCGACACGGTGATCGCACCCGGCTGGTCGATCGCCGCCGACACCGTCTCGTCGATCTGCAGGTCGAGGTCGGTTGCCATCAGGCGGATGCTCGATTCGCCCGCCTCGATCAGGACGTTCGACAGGATGGGGATGGTGTTGCGCCGCTCGACCACCGATTGGACGTGGCTGAGGCCCTTCAACAGGGTCGCGCGTTCGATCGTCGCCTTCATGATGTTCCCCCGCGCGGATGCGCATCGCACTGAGGTCCGGCGGACTCGGCCGGGACCTCCTAGAATCCAACGCAGCATGTCTAGCGCAAAGAAAGGCCGGAGCAAGCCGCTCCGGCCTTCCTCGGGTCCAAGTGGTTAGCACATGGTTAACGCACCGGCCGGACCTGGCTCGTCAGAAGCGGATGCCGACGCCCGCCACGACCTGATGCCGGTCGGTGTCGATGTCGAACCGCGACGTCACGTCGCCGTCGCGGAACTGGAAATCGGCGTTCGAGTAGTTCGAATAGCGATATTCAACCTTCGCATAGGCGCGCGAGCCGATCGCCTGTTCGACGCCCGCGCCGATGCGATAGCCGTTGAGTTCGAAATTCTCGCGCGAATCGGTCGTGCCGTCGCTGGCCAGTGCGTTCAGCCGGGCGTTGGTATAGCCGCCCTTGGCATAGACCAGCGTCGACGGACCGGCGAGCAGACCGGCGCGCGCGCCGACATACAGGTCGCGTCCGGTCGACACGCTGCCGAAGCCGAAGAAGTTCGGGTCGGTGCGCGCGGTTTCCACCTTGCCGGTCGAGCCGGTATATTCGCCCTCGACGCCGATCAGGAAGTTGCTGAGCGCAAAGTCGTAGCCGGCATCGACGCCATAGAGCAGGCCGTTGACCGTCTGGTCGTCGCCGTCCAGATCGGTGTCCTGCGTGCTGCCCGGACGGATGCCGTCATAGCCGGCGAGCGCGCCGACGCGGAAACCGGTGAAGGCGGGGTTCACGTCCTGCGCGAAGGCAGGGGTCGCCAGCATCGTGCCGGCAGCGGCAAGGCCAAGAGCGAGGGGGCCAGGGATGAGGGTACGCATACTCGAAACTCCATTGTCACCGCCCATGTTCTGGGCGCGGGAGTTCAATGAACGCTTTGGCCGGGCGTTGCATGAACCTCACCTAAACAGCGAAATCCGTTGCATTTGCGCAACACGGACTTGAAAGCAGGACCATGGAAACCCAATCCCCCGCCCCCCGCATTCCCGTTCCCCGGCGGGGTCGCGACTTCATCGCCCGGCATGGCGAGACGGTCTACAACATCGCGCAGCGGATGCAGGGCGACCACCCGCATACCCCGCTGACCCGCACCGGCTTCGCGCAGGCCGACGCGATGGGCGCGGCATTGCGCGACCTGCTGGGCGCCAGGCCGAAGATCACGCTGTGGGCGTCGAGCGCGGGGCGGGCGTTGCAGACGCTGGCGATCATCGCCGAGCATCTGGAGCTGGACTGGCACGCGGCGCGGCGCGACGACCGGCTGGTGGAGATCGGCATGGGCGACTGGTCGGGACGCTATTACCGCGAGCTGACCGGGGCGGATGCCGACTTCCTCGACGTCGAGGCGCGGCTGTACCGCCGCCCCGCGCCGGGCGGCGAATGGTATGACGCGATCGCCGCGCGGGTGGGCAGCTGGGCGGCGGACACCGCCGACGATCCGGGCGACCGGCTGGTCATCATGCACGGCATGTCCAGCCGGGTGCTGCGTGGGCTTCTGACCGGCAATGCCATCGACCCGCGCTTCGACGCGCCGGTCGCGCCCGACCTGCCGCAGGGGTCGGTGGCGCTGATCGAGGGCGGGCGCGAGACGATCGCCCATCTCGGCAGCGGGCGCGCGTCGCTGGCGGCGCCCGCTTGATCGCGCTGCTGCTGGCGCTGGCGGGGCCGCAGGCGATCGGCATCCACCAGCGCTGGGGCGCGTTCCGGGCCGACGGGCCGACGCGCTGCTACGCGATCAGCCGCCCGGTGCGGGGAAAGGTCGGCGCGCCGTTCGCCAGCGTCGCGACGTGGCCGGGGGCGAGGGCGCGCGGGCAGTTGCACGTGCGCCTGAGCCGCGCCCGCAGCGACCGGGCGCGTGTCGTGCTGGCGATCGGCGAGCGGCGGTTCGACCTGACCGCCGGGCGGATCGACGCATGGAGCCCCGACGCCGCCACCGACCGCGCGATCGTCGCCGCGATGCGGGGCGGCCGGTCGATGAGCATCGAGAGCGTGGCCGCGAACGGCGCGCCGTTCGTCGACGTCTATGCGCTGTCGGGCGCGGCGACCGCGATCGACGCGGCGGCGCTGGCGTGTCTGTAGGGTTGTTTTTTGGCACAGAATAAACTATGTGTTTAGTCATCAGGCCCCCGGTAGCCGTCTTGAGGCGCTCCTAACCGAGCAGACATCAGCTCAAGGCCGCCCCCGGGGGCAACCCATTTCTGGTGCGATCGATGTCGACTGCCGTCGTGATCGACGGTGCGTTTTTCCTGCGCCGTTTCAGCAATGCCTTTCCCAATCTTGATTCGGCCAATGCCGAAGATATCGCGTTGGGCGTCATATCGATGGCGGCGTTCCACGTGTCCACACGGTTGCACGCCACGCCGACCTGGCAGGGCAATATCGATGGCGAACGCTATCGACCCGAAGAAACGCGCGAACTGTATCGCATCTTCTTTTACGACTGTCCGCCATGGACGAAGCGTCTGCATACTCCGGTCAGCAAACGCTCGATCGATTTCAGCCGCACACCGGAAGCACGGTTGCGCATGGCTATTCATGACCGATTGCATCGGACCCGCAAGGTCGCGGTTCGGCTGGGACGGCTGAACGACAAGCTGTCGCCCTGGCGACTGAAGCCTAACGCAGTCGATCGCTGGCGGCGCGACGGTTTCGCACCGACCGACGACGATTTCGAACTGGATGTCATCCAGAAGGGCGTCGACATGCGACTTGGCCTGGACGTCGCATCGATGGCCTATAAGCGTCAGGTCGATCAGATCGTGATGGTCACTGCCGACGCGGATTTCGTCCCGCCGGCCAAACTGGCCCGACGCGAAGGAATTGACGTAGTTCTCGACCCAATGTCGGCGCACGTCGCGCCGGACCTTCTTCAACATGTCGACGGCGTTCGGAATTGCCGGATGCAGATCGGCTCGCCACTAGCGGAAGACCGTCAATGATGCCGCCCATGCCGATTCCCGGCCATGTCGATCCCGTGCCCGTGCCGCGCGGCCTTGCCCCGCGTCCCGATGGGCGGACCGACCTGGTCGGACTGTCGAGGGGCGAGATCCGCGCCGCGCTGGAGGCGGCCGGGTTCGACGCGCGGCAGGCGAAGCTGCGCGCGAAGCAGCTGTGGCACTGGATCTACAATCGCGGCGCGACCGCGTTTTCGGCGATGACCGACATCGCCAAGGCGCAGCATCCGGTGCTGGAGCAGCATTTCGTCGTCGGGCGGCCGGACGTGAAGGAGGCGCACGTGTCGACCGACGGCACGCGCAAATGGCTGCTGACCTCGCCCGACGGGCAGGATTACGAGATGGTGTTCATCCCCGATGCCGACCGGGGGACGCTGTGCGTGTCGAGCCAGGTCGGCTGCACGCTGAACTGCACCTTCTGCCACACCGGCACGATGCGGCTGGTGCGCAACCTGACGCCGGGCGAGATCGTGGGACAGGTGATGCTGGCGCGCGATTCGCTGGGCGAATGGCCGAGCCAGCCCGAGGGGCGGATGCTCACCAACATCGTGATGATGGGCATGGGCGAGCCGCTGTACAATTTCGATGCGGTGCGCGACGCGCTGTCCGTCGTGATGGACGGCGACGGGCTGGCGCTCAGCAAGCGGCGGATCACGCTCAGTACGTCGGGCGTGGTGCCGATGATGGCGCGCGCGGGCGCGGAGATCGGCGTGAACCTCGCGGTGTCGCTGCACGCGGTGACCAAGGAAGTGCGCGACGAGATCGTGCCGCTGAACCGCAAATACGGGATCGAGGAACTGTTGCAGGCATGCGCCGACTATCCGGGCGCCAACAATGCCCGGCGCATCACGTTCGAATATGTGATGCTGAAGGACAAGAACGACAGCGACGACGATGCGCGCGAGCTGGTGCGGCTGCTGCGCAAGTACCAGCTGCCCGCCAAGGTCAACCTGATCCCGTTCAACCCGTGGCCGGGCACCGTGTACGAATGTTCGACGCCCGAACGGATCCGGGCGTTCAGCGACATCGTGTTCGAAGGCGGCATTTCCGCCCCCGTCCGCCGCACGCGCGGGCAGGACATCGGCGCGGCGTGCGGCCAGCTGAAGACCGCGGCGGAGAAGAAGAGCCGGGCGGAACGCGATCGCGAGGCGGCGGTGCCGGTCGACTGACCGGGGGGCGGATACGCCCTCTCGACAGCCACGGCGCGATGGTATCTAGCGCGACGATGCTCGATCCCGCCTCCCTCGCGCTGACCGCCGCTGCCGGCGTCGCCGGCGGCATGATGAACGCGCTGGCCGGGGGCGGGACGTTCGCGACCATGCCGGCGCTGATCGCGCTGGGACTGCCGGCGTCGGTCGCCAATGCGACCTCGAACGTCGCGTTGCAGCCCGGCGCCATCGCCAGCGCATGGGCATTCCGCCGCGGGCTGGGGCCGCTCGGCGGACTGCCGATCCGGTTGCTGGCGTCGATCACCTTCGTCTCGGGCCTCGTCGGCAGCCTGTTGCTGATCTGGACGCCCAGCACGCTGTTCGACGTCATCATACCGTGGCTGCTGCTGGTCGCGTTCCTTGCGATCGCGTTCGGCACGCGGGCGGCAGCGTGGCTGCACGACCGGGTGACGATCGGCCCGGCGACGCTGGTCGTCGCGCAGGTGCTGCTGGGCATCTATGGCGGCTATTTCGGCGGCGGGGTGGGGATGATGGTCACCGCGACCTATGGCCTGCTCGCCGGACAGAGCGTGAAGTCGATGGCCGCGCCACGCACGCTGATGCTCGCCACCGCCAACAGCGCGGCGGCGATCGTGTTCATCGCCGGCGGGATGGTGGCATGGGCGGCGTGCATACCGATGATCCTCGGCGGGATCTTCGGCGGCTGGCTGGGCGCGAAGCTGGGCGTGCGGCTGACGCCCGGACAGGTGCGGGCATGGACGCTGCTGGTGACGTTCGGCGTGACGGTGGTGTTCTTCGTGCGCGCCTATCGCTGACGCTCAACCGGGGCGGCGCATGTCGAAGCGTTCGCCGGGTTCGAAATAGTCCCCGGCCCCGCCACCGCGCAGGATCGGGTGGGCGGCGGCGGTGCGATAGACCCCACCCTCGATCAGTGCCGGGTCGATATGGACCTGCACCACTTCGCCCAGCACCAGCCACGTATCGACGTCCCCGCCGCGCTGGTCGGTCAGGCGGACGATCTGCGTCAGGCGGCATTCGAACTGGACCGGCGATCCGGCGATGCGCGGCGGCGCGACCAGCGTGGAGGGCAGCGTGTCGAGGCCGGCAAGGGCGAATTCGTCGGCGTCGGTCGTCGCCGACGTCGCGTTCATCGCCTCCGCCTGCGCCCGCGTGGCGAGGTTCCAGACGAAGGCGCCGGTCGCCCGGACATTGGCGAGCGTGTCCTTGGCGCCGGTCGACGCGAAGCCGATGATCGGCGGGCGATAGTTGAACGCGTTGAAGAAACTGTACGGCGCGAGATTGCGTTTCCCCTCCGCCGAGACGCTCGCGATCCAGCCGATCGGGCGCGGGGCGATGATGGCGTTGAACGGATCGTGCGCGAGGCGGTGGCCGTCGGCCGGGGCGTAGGAATGGAAATCGGTCATGGCTGTCCCCAACGCACGATCCGGACACGGGGTGCAACGCCCCTTCGCAAGGCCGCCATCGGATCGTAGGGTGCGGCCATGACGACACGATCGATCCACCGCCATGCGCTGGCCACCCGGCTGTGGCACTGGGTCAATGCGGTGGCGGTCGTCATCCTGATCGGCAGCGGGCTGATGATCCTCAATGCGCATCCCCGGCTGTACTGGGGACGCTATGGCGCGAATTTCGACCATGCTTGGGCAACGTTCGACCGGTTTCCGGGGTGGGTGACGATCCCGCAGACCTACAACCTCGCCCTCGCCCGCAACTGGCACCTGTCGTTCGCGCTGGTGCTGGGGTTCGGATTGCTCGCCTATATGATCGCGAGCCTGCTGAACCGGCATTTCCAGCGCGATCTGCGCATCCGCCGGGGCGAGCTGTCGCGGCGGCATCTGGCGGCGGACATCCGGGCGCATCTGGCGTTCCGGTTCCACGATCCGGAGGCACCGGGCGATTACAACGTGCTGCAGAAACTGAGCTATGTGCTGGTGATCTTCGGGCTGCTGCCACTGGTCATCGCGACCGGCATCGCCATGTCGCCGGGGCTGAACGCGGCGTTTCCGTGGCTGCTGGACGTGTTGGGCGGGCGGCAGTCGGCGCGGTCGATCCATTTCCTTGCCGCCAGCGGCATCACGTTGTTCGTGATCGTCCATCTGGTGCTGGTGATCCTTGCCGGCGCGCTGAACGAGGTGCGCTCGATGGTCACCGGGCGCTGGCGGGTGCCGGAATGAGCCGATTGCTGTCGCGGCGTTCGGCGCTGGTGGTCGGGGCCGGCGGGCTGGTCGCGGCGTGCGACCGGGTGGCGCAGCTGCCGGCGGCACAGACGCTGCTGGGCGGGGCGGAGGATGCGCACCGGACGCTGCAACGCACGATCACCGCGCGCGACGCGCTGGCGGTCGAATACCGGCCCGAGCAGCGCTCGCCGGTGTTTCGCGCCAACGGCACCAACAATCCGAACACGCCCGATTACAACGCGCATGTCGCGGACCGCTTCGCCGACTGGCGGGTGGCGATCGACGGCCTGGTCGCGCGGCCGCTGTCGCTGCGGCTCGACCAGATCCGGTCGATGCCGTCGCGCCAGCAGATCACGCGGCACGATTGCGTCGAAGGGTGGAGCGCGATCGGCAAGTGGACCGGGCCGCGGCTGTCGCGGCTGCTCGAACTGGCGGGGTTGCGTGCCGACGCGCGCTATCTGGTTTTCCACTGCGCCGACGCGATCGGCGGGCGGCGCTATTACGAATCGATCGATCTGGTCGATGCGTTCCACCCGCAGACGATATTGGCGTGGGCGCTCAACGACCGGCTGCTGGGGGTGCCGAACGGCGCGCCGCTGCGGCTGCGCGTCGAGCGTCAGCTGGGGTACAAGCACGCCAAATATGTCGAGCGGATCGAGGCGGTGGCGGCGCTGGACGGGATCGCCGGAGGCAAGGGCGGCTTCTGGGAGGATGTCGCCGGCTATGACTGGTATGCCGGGATTTAGGTAGGATTTGGTTCACGCGGAGGCGCGGAGGCGCGGAGGGGTGACGTTCGGGGCGGGAGCACCGCTTGTGGCTCTGGATCCCCGCCTGCGCGGGGATACGGTCCCGCGGAGTCACTCGCACGAAAAAGGGGCCCGCGTCGCCGCGAGCCCCCCTCCCTTGCGCCGAAGCGCGCCGATCAGTTGTCGGTGATGAACGACGGCAGGCCGGCGTTGCCGCCGTCATCCTTCGATTCCTCACGACGCGGACGGTCGCCACGGTCGCGGCGCGGGCCGCGGTCGCCGGCGTCGCGGCGGGGACCACGGTCGCCGCCTTCGCCGCGCGGACCACGATCGCCACCGTCACGGCCGCTACCGTCACGACGGGGACCGCGCGGGCCACGGTCACCGCCTTCGCGCGGTTCGCGTGCCGGACGGCTGTCTTCCAGCTCGGCACCGGTTTCCTGATCGACGACGCGCATCGACAGGCGCACCTTGCCGCGCGGATCGACTTCGAGAACCTTGACCTTCACTTCCTGCCCTTCGGACAGGACGTCGGCGACCTTTTCGACCCGCTCGTTGCGGATTTCCGATACGTGGACGAGGCCGTCCTTGCCGCCCATGAAGTTCACGAACGCGCCGAAATCGACGAGGTTGACGACCTTGCCGTTGTAGATCTTGCCGACCTCGGCCTCTTCGACCAGCCCCTTGATCCAGTTGATCGCGGCTTCGATCTGCGCCGGATCGGACGACGACACCTTGATGACGCCCTCGTCGTCGATGTCGACCTTCGCGCCGGTGGTGGCGACGATCTCGCGGATGACCTTGCCGCCGGTACCGATGACTTCGCGGATCTTCGACTTGTCGATCGTGAAGGTTTCGATGCGCGGGGCGTGCGCCGACAGCTCGCCACGGGTTTCGCCCAGCGCCTTGGCCATCTCACCCAGGATGTGCGCGCGGCCTTCATTGGCCTGTGCCAGCGCGACCTTCATGATCTCCTCGGTGATACCGGCGATCTTGATGTCCATCTGGAGCGAGGTGATGCCCGCGCTGGTCCCGGCGACCTTGAAGTCCATGTCGCCGAGGTGATCCTCGTCGCCCAGAATGTCGCTGATGACCGCGAAATCCTTGCCTTCGAGGATCAGGCCCATGGCGATACCCGACACCGGGCGCTTCAGGGGCACGCCCGCGTCCATCATCGACAGCGAA
Organism: Sphingomonas sp. 2R-10; assembly: GCF_030062225.1. NCBI lineage: Bacteria > Pseudomonadati > Pseudomonadota > Alphaproteobacteria > Sphingomonadales > Sphingomonadaceae > Sphingomonas > Sphingomonas sp. 2R-10. The sequence goes on along the minus strand of NZ_JASCXF010000015.1, from coordinate 51,598 downwards.
CCGCCGCACACCGTCGCCATCGACGACGAGCCGTTCGACTCGGTGATGTCCGACAGGACGCGGATCGTGTACGGGAACTCGTCCTTGGTCGGCAGCACCGGGTTCAGCGCGCGCCATGCGAGCTTGCCGTGACCGACTTCGCGACGACCCGGCGCGCCGAAACGGCCGACTTCACCGACCGAATAGGGCGGGAAGTTGTAGTGCAGCATGAAGCGTTCGTAGTGCAGGCCGTTCAGCCCGTCGATCATCTGCTCCGCATCCTTGGTGCCGAGCGTCGTGGTGCAGATCGCCTGCGTCTCGCCGCGGGTGAACAGCGCCGAACCGTGCGCACGCGGCAGGAAGTGGACCATCGCCTCGATCGGGCGGACCGTCCTGGTATCGCGGCCGTCGATGCGGCGGCAGTCCTTCAGGATGGCGGTGCGGACGATCTCGGCTTCCAGCTTCTTCACGAGCTTGAGCGTGCCGAGATACTGCGCCGGATCGCTTTCCTTGAGGTCGGCGAAGGCTTCGCGCGCCTTGGTACGGGCATCGTTGATCGCGTTCTGGCGTGCCTGCTTGTCGGTCAGCTTGTAGGCTGCCGTCAGGTCCTTGCCGATCAGCGTCTTGAGCTTCTTCTTCGCGGCCGACTGGTCGGCGACGGGCTGCAGCTCCCACGGGTCCTTGGCCGCCTGTTCGGCCAGGTCGATGATGCAGTTCACGATCTTCCTCGACGCATCGTGCGCGAAGACGACGGCGCCCAGCATGACCTCTTCCGACAGTTCCTTCGCTTCGGATTCGACCATCATCACCGCATCGCCGGTGGCGGCGACGACGAGGTCGAGCTCGCCTTCCTTCACCTGATCCAACGTCGGGTTCAGGACATATTCGCCGTCGATATAGCCGACGCGCGCGGCGCCGATCGGGCCCATGAACGGCACGCCCGAAATGGTCAGCGCGGCCGACGCGGCGATCATCGCGACGATGTCGGGCTCGTTTTCGCCGTCATAGCTCAGCACCTGGGCGATGACGTTGATTTCGTTGTAGAAGCCTTCGGGGAACAGCGGGCGGATCGGGCGATCGATCAGGCGGCTGGTCAGCGTTTCCTTTTCGGTGGCACCGCGTTCGCGCTTGAAGAAACCGCCGGGGATGCGGCCCGCCGCCGAATATTTTTCCTGATAGTGGACGGTCAGCGGAAAGAAGTCCTGCCCTTCCTTGACCGAGCGTGCGGCAGTGACCGCGCACAGCACCACGGTTTCACCCAACGTCGCGATGACCGCGCCGTCGGCTTGCCGTGCGACACGGCCCGTTTCGAGGGTCAGCGTCTTGCCGCCCAGGTCCATGGTGCTTTTCTTGATATCGAACATGTCGTTTCCTTCGCGTCCGGCGGCCCTATGCGCGCCGGGGCAGCTTGGGTGGAGGTCCACCCCTTGAATCAGGCCGTTTCGGCCCGGTGTCCCGCATCGCCGGATTGCGGCGGGACGGCTTGGCCGGATGTCCGGTCGCAAAGCCTATACCCCGTTTTGCGGGGAATATCGTGGGCGGAAATGTGCCGCCTAATATGGAAAAAGGGCGGCCCGTCGGACCGCCCCTTGTCTTCGTTACTTCCGAAGGCCGAGCTTCGCGATCAGCGTCGTGTAACGCTCCGCGTCCTTCTTCTTCAGATAGTCGAGCAGCGAACGCCGCTTGTTGACCAGCATCAGCAGACCGCGACGCGAGTGATTGTCCTTCGCATGCGTCTTGAAGTGCTCGGTCAGGTTCTGGATGCGGGTCGTCAGGATGGCAACCTGGACTTCCGGCGAACCGGTGTCGCCTTCGGCGCGGCCGTGTTCCTGGATCAGTGCCTGGCGGTTTTCGGAAGTGATCGACATCGTCGTCCTTTCTATTCGAGGTTGAAGCCGCGGACGACCCGGGTTTCCCCGTCCAGTGTCTCGACCAGCGCCACCGGGACCTTCCCCAGCATCGCGAAGCCCAGACCATCGTCCGTTGCAAGACCGATCAGTCGAAGCCCCTTGCGGAGCCGCCCTGCCTGATCGGCGTCGAGAGACAGAGCCGGGATGTCGTCCAGCCCCGCCCCCAGCGGCAGGAGCGTTTCTTCAAGCGCGTGGCCCTTACCCAATTCCGCCAGTTTGTCCAGCGAAATGGCCACGTCGAGGGCGAACGGGCCAGCTTTGGTGCGGCGGAGCATGGTGACGTGGCCGACCGTGCCGAGTGCGAGGGCGATGTCGCGCGCGAGGCTGCGGATATAGGTGCCCTTCGAGACGAAGGCGGACAGGGTGATTTCGTCCAGATCCTCCCCGTGCCGGGGAGGGGGGCCATCCGCAGGATGGTGGAGGGGGCCGTCGGCGTCCACGACGATTGCGTCCGGCGGCGATCCCCCTCCACCAGCTTCGCTGGTCCCCAGCATCAGGTCGGATCGTCCCCCGGACGATCCTCGGCCATGCGGGGCATGGCCGACCTGATGCTCCGTATCGGGGAGGATTTGCAGAGAGAACACCGTCACCTTGCGCGTCGCCAGCACCACCTCCTCGCCCTTGCGCGCAAGGTCATAGGCCCGCTCGCCATCGACCTTGAGCGCCGAATAGGCCGGCGGCACCTGCTCGATCGGGCCGGTGAAGCGCGGCAGCGCCGATTCGATGTCGGCCAGCGTCGGACGCACCGGCGACTCGGCGATCACCTTCCCTTCGAGATCGAGCGTATCGGTCTGCGCACCGAAGCGGATGGTGAAGTCGTACCGCTTCGACGCATCCAGCATCCGTCCGGCAAGCTTCGTCGCCTCGCCGATCGCTACCGGCAGCACGCCGGTCGCCAGCGGGTCGAGCGTGCCGCCATGACCGACCTTGTGCTTGCCGTAACCGCCCTCGCGCAGCGCGCGCTTGACCGCCGACACGATCTGGGTCGAGCCCGGCCCGAGCGGCTTGTCGATGATGATCCAGCCGTGCATCAGTGCATCGCCTCGCAGAAATGGCGGCGGCACAGCGCGACATAGCGGTCGTTGCCGCCGATCTCGGTCTGCTGGCCATCGCGAACGGCGCGGCCCTGCGCATCCACCCGCAGGTTCATCGTCGCCTTGCGCCCGCAGGTGCAGACCGATTTCAGCTCGATCAGCGCATCGGCGATCGCCAGCAGCCGTGCCGACCCCGGAAACAGGCTCCCGCGGAAATCGGTGCGCAGGCCGTAAGCGAGCACGGGTACGCCGAGATCGTCGGCGACCTGCGCGAGCTGGTCTACCTGTCCCGGCGACAGGAACTGCGCCTCGTCGACCAGTACGCAGCCCACCGCGTGCTGGCGGTGCTGCGCGGCGACGGTTTCCAGCAGGTCGGTATCGGAATCGAAGGGCGTCGCGGGCGCCGACAGGCCGATGCGCGAACCGATCGTGCCCGCGCCCTCGCGCGTGTCGATCGCGGCGGTGAACAGCATCGTCGTGAGGCCACGCTCACGATAGTTGAAATCGGCCTGCAGCAGCGTCGTCGATTTGCCCGCGTTCATCGACGCGTAGTAGAAATAGAGCTTGGCCACTCAGTCCTCGGCCCCGCCCTCGCCGGATTCAAGATCGCGGGCGACCTTGGGATCGCGCAGCAACTGGTCGATGCGGGTACCCTCGTCGAAGCTCTCGTCGATCAGGAACTTGAGCTTCGCGGCATATTTCAGGTTCACCCGCCGCGCGACCTCCGACTGGAGATAGGCGGTGTTGGTGCGCAGCGCTTTCAGCACCGCGTCCTCGTCTTTGCCCAGCAGCGGCTTCACGAACACCGTCGCATGGCGCAGGTCGGGCGACATGCGGACTTCGGTGACCGAGACGAGGTGTTTTTCGAGCACGTCGTCATGCACGTCGCCGCGCGCGAGGATTTCGGACAGGATGTGGCGGACCTGTTCGCCGACGCGCAGCAGGCGGACGGAGCGGGTTTCGGGCGTGGTGTCTGACATGATCTAACCGAATTGACAGTGGAACCAGTGGCTGTCGAGTCGCTGGCACCAGATGGTCTGGCTGTTGGGAAATATGCGGCGAATGTCGGCAGCGACCGGCCCGCCGTTCCAGCCGCGCGCGGCGGCGATGCGGTCGGTCGGATCGTGGACGATCGCCGCCCAGTCGCCGTCGAAACCGATGATGGTGCGAAAGGCAGTGCGCGATCCGGCACGCACCATTCCGCCGGTGCCCGTCGGCAGCGGACCACCGGTCAACCCCGCGTCGAAAGCGGCGCGGTCGGACCGCAACATCAACCATGATGGTGCGACATGCGACCAGTAGAGCGCATGGTTGGCTGCGAACGCCGCGAACGGCAACGTGACCATCGGCATCAGCACCAGCAGCAACGCCGGGATGCCTGCGGATCGCAAGCGCCATGCCTGCAATGCGCCGTCGAGGACGAGCGCCGGCCACAGGATGGTGAATACAGGCACAACGATCAGCATCGCCGAGCCGGATATTGCGTTGGCGACGAACAATGCCGCCGCCCCGCCGACCACCCAAGCTATGCAGAACCGCAGCCGGGGCCGGAGCGTGGCGGCAAGGGTCGCCCCCTGCCGCCCGTCACTCACAGCGTGCGGTCGCGCAGTTCGACTTCGTAGGTTTCAAGGAAGTCGCCCGCCTTGATGTCGGTGAAGTTCTGCGTGAACGTGACACCGCATTCGAGGCCCGCGCGCACTTCGGGGACATCGTCCTTGAAGCGACGCAGCGACGCGATCTCACCCTGGTAGATGATGACGTCGTTGCGCGTGATGCGCGCCTTGAGCGCCTTGCGGATGACGCCTTCGACCACCAGCAGACCCGCGGCGCGGCCATGCTTGCCCGCCGAGAAGACCTCGCGGATTTCGGCGCGGCCGACGACCGTTTCGAACGCTTCCGGCCCGAGAGTACCGGCCATGCCCGCACGGATTTCGTCGGTCAGCGTGTAGATGACGTCGTAATATTTGAACGCCACCTTGTTCCGCTCGGCGATCTCGCGCGCCTTGGCGTTGGGTCGGGTGTTGAAGCCGATGATCGGCGCGCCCGAGGCGGCCGCCAGCGTCACGTCGCTCTCGGTGATGCCACCCACGCCCGAATGCAGGATGCGCACCCGGATATCGTCGGTCGAGATCTTGTTGAGCGCCCCGACAATGGCTTCGACCGACCCTTGCGTATCGGCCTTGACCACCAGCGGATATTCGATCGCCTGCTTCGACTTGAGCGCCGAGAACATGCTCTCGAGGCTTGCCGGCGCCTGGGTGGTGCGCTTCTGGAGCAGGACGCCCTGACGATATTCGGCGACCTCGCGGGCACGTGCCTCGCTCTCAACGACCTGCAACGGATCGCCCGCCATCGGCACGCCCGACAGGCCCAGCACCTCGACCGGGGTCGACGGGCCGGCTTCCTTCACCTGACGTCCCTTGTCGTCGATCAGCGCGCGGACCTTGCCGCTTTCGGCACCGATCACGAACACGTCGCCGACGCGCAGCGTACCGCGACGAACCAGCACGGTTGCGACCGGACCGCGGCCCTTGTCGAGCTTCGCCTCGATCACGCTGCCTTCGGCGGCACGATCGGGGTTGGCCTGCAACTCGAGCAGTTCGGCCTGGAGCTGGATCTTTTCGATCAGCTGGTCGAGGCCGGTCTTCTTGAGCGCCGACACTTCGACGTCCTGGGTCTCGCCGCCCATTTCCTCGACCTGCACGTCATGTTCGAGCAGGCGTTCGCGGATGCGCTGCGGGTTCGCCTCGTGCTTGTCGACCTTGTTGATCGCCACGATCATCGGCTTGCCGGCGGCACGCGTGTGATGGATCGCCTCGATCGTCTGCGGCATCAGCCCGTCGTCGGCGGCGACCGCGAGGATCACGATGTCGGTCACGTCGGCACCGCGCGCGCGCATTTCGCTGAACGCTTCGTGGCCCGGCGTGTCGAGGAAGGTGATCTGCGACTTGTCCTTCATCGTCACCTGATAGGCGCCGATATGCTGGGTGATGCCGCCGGCCTCGCCGCGCACCACGTCGGTACCGCGCAGCGCGTCGAGCAGCGAGGTCTTGCCGTGATCGACATGGCCCATGATCGTGACGACCGGCGGCCGCGGCCGCAGCGCCTCGACCGCGTCCTCAGTCGTGTCGAGCGCGAGGTCGATGTCCGAATCGCTGACGCGCACGATGTTGTGGCCGAATTCGGTCACCAGCAGCTCGGCGGTGTCCTGATCGATCGTCTGCGTCATCGTGACGGGCGAACCCATCTTGAACAGCGTCTTGACGAGGTCGGCGCCCTTTTCCGCCATGCGGTTGGCGAGTTCCTGCACCGTGATCGCCTCGGGCACCTGCACGTCGCGGACCTGCTTGACCTGCGGTTCGCGCGGGCCGCCGAAGCCACGCTTTTCCTTTTCACGCGCACGCTTCAATGCGGCGAGGCTGCGCGAGCGCGCCCCATCGTCGCCCAGCGCACGGGTCACGGTCAGCTTGCCCGACTGGCGGCGATCGTCGCCCTTGCGGTCGCGCGACGGTGCGGGACGTGCCGGTTCGTTGCGACGCGGCGTCGCCTGGCCGGTGCCCGACGGGGTCGGACGCGCCGCCTGTCCACCGGCGGCGGGACGCGCGGTCGCGGTCGCGGCGGGGGTGGCAGCGGCAGCGGCAGCGGGGGCCGGTTCGGGCTTGGGCTGCGGCTTGGGGATTTCCGGACGCTGCACCGGGGTGAAGCGGCGCGGCGCCGGCCGGCTGGGGTCGGCGGTCAGCACGATCGGCTGCGGTGCCGGAGCGGGCGTCGGCGCAGGACGCGGCGCGGCGCGTGCCGGGGCCGGAGCGGGCTTCGCCTCGACCGGGGCAGGTGCCGGGGTCGGCGCAGGCGCCGGCGTTGCGGCGACCGGTTCCGGGGCGGGCGTCGGTGCCGGGGTCGGTTCCGGGGCAGCCACGGGTTCGGATGCAGGCGTCGGCGCGGCCTCGACCGGCGTCGGTTCGGGCGCAGGCGCCGGTTCCGGAGCCGGCGTCGGCTCGGCGGCGGCGCGAGTCTTTTCCTCGACGCGGACACGCTCGGCCTCGACCGCCTCACGGGCGATGCGCTCGTCGCGGCGCCGATGTTCCTCGGCCGCGTTCATGCGCGCCTCTTCGGCCTCGCGCAGCAGCTTGGCCTGCAACTCCAGCCGCGACAGGCCGGCATTGTCGGCCGCCGGACGCGGGGCGGGAGCCGCCGGCGCAGGTACAGGACGCTGCGGCGCGGGCGCTGCTTCGGGGGCAGCCGCCTCGACGGGCTGCTGTTCCTCGCCGGGACGGCCCAGCACACGGCGGCGCTTCACCTCCACGACCACCGTATTGGAGCGGCCATGGCTGAAGCTCTGCTTCACCTTGCCGGTTTCCACGGTGCGCTTGAGGCCGAGCGGCGCGCGGGTGCCCAGCTTCGGCTTGTCGTTGTCGATGTCGCTCATCCGGTTACTCAGGTTCCTGCTTCAATTGGTCGAGGCCAATGTGCCCGGCATCGTCAGTGCCGGAAAATTGCGCCGTCGATGCGCCCTGCGAAGGTGTTTCGCAAGCCGCTGAGATAGGTTCGGGTCCGATAAAGTGCAGCCAGCGGGACAGCGCGTCATTGGCTCGCTGTGCCGCCCGTGCGTCGGTCAGGCCGACATGTACCACATTTTCGCGCCCAAGCGCTAACGACAATATGGTGCGTGGGACCGGCAATGCCAATCCCCTGCGCCCCGATCCTTCGTCATCGGTGCCGACACGCCATGCCTGCGCCAGTTTGCCGGCACCATCGGGCGCGGCGTCGGACGCATGGTACAGCGCGTACAGCTTGCCGCTGCGTGCCGCCTTTTCGATGGCGGTGCCACCGATCACGACGAAGCCCGACTTCGCCTCCAGCCCCAACCGGTCGAGCGCGTGGCGGCGCAACGCCTCCTCGACCAGCAAGGGCAGGTCGGCGGGAATGGTCAGCGCCGCGCCCTTGAACGCGCGCGCCAGCGCCCCCTTCAACCGCCCCTTGCGGCAAGCGGTTTCCAGTTCGGCGCGATCCACGCCGATCCACGCGCCGCGGCCGGGGGCCTTGGCACGGACATCGGGCAGCACGTCGCCGTCGGGCGAGAGGGCAAGCCGCACCAGCCCGTCGCGCGAGCCATGCTCACGCGACAGGATGCAGCTGCGCTCGGGGCTTTCGGTCAGCCGCGCGGTGTCATTGTTCGGATTCCGCAACTGCGTCCTCCGAAACTTCGGCGCTCACGTCCTCATCGGCGAACCAATGGGCGCGGGCGGCCATGATGATCTCGTTCCCCTGCTCGTCCGACAAGCCATATTCCGACAGGATGCCACCCTTGGGCGCCTCGCGCTTCGGTGCATCGTCACCGCGACGACGCGGCTCGGCCTTCTTCTTCTCGACCAGTTCGTCGGTGGCGAGGTCGGCGAGGTCGTCGAGCGTCTTGATCCCCGCCTTGCCCAGCGTGACCAGCATCGCTTCGGTCAGATACGGCAGCTCGGCCAGCGCATCCTCGACGCCGAGCGCAGTGCGCTCCTCGCGGGCGGCCTGCTCGCGGCGCTCGATCGCTTCCTGCGCACGGCTTTGCAGCTCCTGCGCGAGGTCCTCGTCGAAGCCCTCGATACCGGCCAGTTCCTCGATCTCGACATAGGCGACTTCTTCCAGCTCGCCAAAGCCTTCGGCGACCAGCAGCTGCGCCAGCGTCTCGTCGACGTCGAGTTCCTTCTCGAACATGCCCGAGCGCTCGATGAATTCCTTCTGGCGCTTCTCCGAGGCGTCGGCCTCGGTCAGGATGTCGATCGCCTTGCCGGTCAGCTGGCTGGCGAGGCGGACATTCTGGCCGCGACGACCGATGGCGAGGCTGAGCTGATCGTCGGGCACGACGACCTCGATCCGGTCCTCTTCCTCGTCGAGCACCACGCGGGCGACGTTCGCCGGCTGCAATGCGTTGACGACGAAGGTCGCGGTATCGGGCGACCACGGGATGATGTCGATCTTCTCGCCCTGCATCTCCTGCACGACGGCCTGCACGCGGCTGCCCTTCATGCCGACGCAGGCGCCGACCGGATCGATCGAGCCGTCATGCGAAATGACGCCGATCTTGGCGCGCGAGCCCGGATCGCGGGCCGCCGCCTTGATCTCGATGATGCCGTCGTAGATTTCGGGCACTTCCTGCGCGAACAGCTTCTTCATGAAGTCGGGGTGCGCGCGGCTGAGGAATATCTGCGGTCCGCGATTCTCGCGGCGCACGTTCAGGATCAGCGAGCGGACGCGGTCGCCGACGCGGACCGCTTCGCGCGGGATCTGCTGGTCGCGGCGGATGACGCCTTCGGCGCGGCCGAGGTCGACGACGACGTGACCGAATTCGACGCGCTTGACGACGCCGGTGATGATCTCACCCTGGCGGTCCTTGAACTCCTCGAACTGGCGCTCGCGCTCGGCATCGCGGACCTTTTGCAGGATGACCTGCTTCGACGCCTGCGCCTGGATGCGGCCGAATTCGATCGGGGGCAGCGGGTCGACGATATAGTCGCCGATCGCGGCACCCTTTTGCAGCTTCTGCGCGTCGGGGACGCCGATCTGCTTGAAGTGATCGTCGACCAGTTCGACGACTTCGAGCACGCGCCACAGGCGCAGGTCGCCGGTCGTCGCGTCGAGTTTCGCGCGGATGTCGTTCTCCGACCCGTAGCGCGTCTTGGCGGCGCGCTGGATCGCGTCCTCCATCGCCTCGATCACGATCGCCTTGTCGATCATCTTTTCCGATGCGACCGAATTCGCGATCGCGATCAGTTCCGCCCGGTTGGCGGTGACGGCGGTGGCCATGTCAGTTCTGTCCTTCTGCGTCAGCCGGTTCGTCGTCGGCAGGTTCGTCTTCAAATTCGTCGGCGCCCTCGGCCGACAGCGGCGCGGTCGCCTTGAGCAGGGCATCGGTGATGAGCAGCTTCGCATCGACGATCGCGGCGAAGGGCACGGTCATCGCCCGGTGCTTGCGCACGTCGATGCTGACCTGTTCGCCGTCCGTACCGAGCAGGATGCCGGTCAGCTGCTTGCGACTGTCGACCGGCTCGGCCAGCGTCACGCGCGCCTCGAACCCCTTCCAGTCGTCGTAATCGGCAAGGCGCGTCAGCGGCCGGTCGATGCCGGGCGACGATACCTCCAGCCGATACGCTTCCTCGATCGGATCGTTCTCGTCCATCAGGTCGGAGATACGACGCGACAGTTCGGCGCAGTCGTCGATCGTCAGCTGGCGGGTGTCGGGCCGTTCGGCCATCACCTGCAGCGTCGGGTCGGACTTGCCGCCGATCATCTTCACGCGAACGAGCGCGAAGCCCAGCGCCTGTGCCTCCGGTTCGATCAGTCGCGTCAGTTCGGCGATATCCGCCATGCCGTCTCCATCCATCACGCCGCTTCGTTGCCGGTCCCTCGTCGGGGCCGGCCTCGGCATGTTGGCGATGTCGAGGAAGCACCCTCCCTATATGTAAAATATCATGTCCCGGCAAGGGCCGGCGGATCGACACGCCCGGCCGGGGCGTTGCCGCAGGCAACACGACACCCCCGAGAGGATTTGCCGATGCTGCCGTTCCACGCGCTGATTCCCGCTGCAATGATTCTGGTCGCGTGCAACGGCGGCGGCGACATGCCGGGCACCGTGTCGCCCGCACCGACCGCGACCCCCGCCCCCACCCCGGGCGCGACCACGCCGACCGGCGGCGTGCCGTTCGCGACTCGCGAGGTTGCGACCTTCAACGCGCCGTGGGCGATGACCTTCCTGCCCGACGGGCGGATGCTGGTGACGGAAAAGAGCGGCACGCTGCTGCTGGTCAGCGCCGATGGCAGCCAGAAGACGACGGCCGCGACGATTCCCGTCGATTCGGCCGGGCAAGGCGGGCTGATGGACGTGGTCCTCGCCCCCGACTTCGCCGACAGCCGGCGCGTGTATCTGAGCTATTCGGTCGCGGGCAGCGGCGGCAAGGGCGTGGTGCTGGCGCGCGGCGTGCTGGACGGCAATCGCGTGACCGGGATCAGCGAATTGTTCCGCGCGACTCCGTTCGTCAGCGGAGACGGGCATTATTCGGGCCGTATCGCCTTCGCTCCCGACGGACAGCACCTGTTCTTCACCAATGGCGAGCGGCAGAAATTCGATCCGGCACAGGACCGCAGGGCGACGCTGGGCAAGGTGCTGCGCCTGACGCTCGACGGGCAGCCGGCGGGCGATCCGGGGCTGACCGCAAAGGGCTTCCACCCCGCCGTCTGGTCGTACGGCCACCGCAACCTGCTGGGGATCGCGTTCGACCGGCAGGGCAATCTGTGGGAACAGGAAATGGGGCCGAAGGGCGGCGACGAGGTCAACCTGATCGTCGCCGGGCGCAACTATGGCTATCCGCTGGTATCGGAGGGCGATCATTATGACGGTCGCCCGATCCCGCGCCACAGCACCCGCCCCGATCTCGAAGCACCGAAGGTCGCGTGGAACCCGGTGATCTCGCCGGGCGGGCTGATGGTCTATTCGGGCAAGCTGTTCCCGCAATATGCCGGCGACCTGTTCATCGGCGGGCTGTCGAGCGAGGCGCTGGTCCGGGTCGACGTCAACGGGACCAACGCCGCCAAGGGCGACCAGTGGCCGATGAACGCGCGCATCCGCGAGGTCGAGGAAGGACCCGACGGCGCGATCTGGGTCTTGCAGGACGGGGCGGGTGCGAAGCTGCTGAAGCTCACGCCGCGAAGCTGACCTACAGGCGAACGAGCGTCGCCGGGTCGCGCTCCCCGGCATGGAAGGTGTCGAGGATGGCGGCGAAGACCGGTTCGCCGCCATCCGACGCCGCTTCGAACAGGGTCATCGACGACCGCAGCTTCATCGCGTCGATCGCGCCGAGCATGGCGACGATGTCGCGGTCGGGGTGCGCCAGCAGCGCCCCGGCCGATTCGACCAGCCGCGCCGCCAGCACCGGGTGCGCGAGATAGGCCTGCGCTTGCGCGCGGTCGGCGATGGCGTAGTGACGCGCCATCGCGCTCGACCCCAGTCCGGCGATCTGGGGAAAGACGAACCACATCCAGTGGCTGCGCTTCGCCCCGGCGCGCAGTTCGGCAAGGGCGGTGGAATAGCTGTCACGCTGGGCATCGACGAAGCGGGCAAGGGGATCGGTCATGCCACCGACATGGGGACGGGCGGCCGGTACGCAAATTCCGACAACGCTGACGGTTGCCCTGGCGGCCGGGATACGACTAGCATCGCGTCCTCGAACGACATGCCTTGGGAGGGGTTATGCACAAGGGTTGGATGGTGGCCGCACTGGTCGCCGTAGTCGCCGCGCCGTCGGTCGCGCAGAGCGCCGACGATTTCGCCGCGAAGGTCATCAACGCACCATTGCCCGCCAGCCTGAGCGTGTTCGGCCTACCGACGCCGCCGCCGGTGGTGCGGGTGAAGGGGGTCGATGGCGGCAAGGCGCTGCGCGTCGCGATTCCGGCGGCGGACAAGGACCCGTGGAAGATTTCGCTGTCGTCGCCGACGACCCAGCCGGTGGCGAAGGGTGACCGCCTCGTTCTCGCCTTCCACGCGCGGGCGAGCGGCATGGCGCCGGGAACGAAGGCGAAGATCGCCAACGCGTCGATCCAGCTGGCAAATGCGCCCTATACCGGCATCCTCGGCCAGCCGGTCGAGGTCGGCGACCAGTTCGAGTTCCTGCAGGTCGCGGGCCGCGCGGATCGCGACTATGCGGCGGGCGAGCTGTCGGCCTCGCTGCAACTGGCGACGGGCAAGCAGACGTTCGAGTTCGGCCCGCTGTTCATCATCAACCTCGACAGGAAGTGAGTGTCAGGGGCTGATCCTTGCCTGGCCGAAGCAAACGTCCTCCCGGCCTTCGCCGGGGTGACGTACGGTTCAATTAGGGCAGGTCAGTCCCGCGTCGCCGTCAGGAAATAGTCGAGCGCGATATCGTCCGACAGGGTGAAGCCGCGGGCGGCAGTGAAGGCGAGGCCGCTGGGCGGCGACACCGTCATGCCCGCCGCGCGCAGGTGCGCGGTCAGTTCGTCGGGGGTGAGGAAGCGGTCCCAGTCATGGGTGCCGCGCGGGATCATGCCCAGCCCCTCGCCCAGCGCGATCATCGCGAGCCGCGACAGCGCGGTGCGGTTCGGCGTCGACACGACCAGCAGCCCGCCGGGGGCCACCGCATCGGCCAGTCCGCGCACGAACGCGGCGGGATCGGCGACATGCTCGATCACTTCCAGCGAGGTGACGAGGTCGAACCGGCGCCCGGCGATCGCCTCCACGCCGCCCGCCAGATACTCGATCGCCAGCCCGCCCTGCGCCGCGTGCGCGGCGGCGGCACCGACATTCTCGGGCGCAGCGTCGACGCCGGTCACCTGCCCGCCCAGCCGGGCGAGCGGTTCGGCGAGCAGCCCCGCGCCGCAGCCGACGTCGAGCACCGTCCTGCCGTCCAGCGGCGTGAAGCCCGCCGCATCGCCGCCCCAGTGCGAATCGATCGCCGCGCGCACGAAGCCGAGGCGTACCGGGTTCAGCCGGTGGAGCATCGCCGAGCTGCCATGCGGATTCCACCAGTCGGCGGCGAGTTGGCCGAAATGGGCGGCCTCGCGCGCCACGACGCTTGATTGCGCGGCCACGGCATTTGCCGACATAAAGCTGTCGTTGCTTGCGTTCGTCATGGCGCTCTCCTATCAGCCGCCGCCATTCCCCCCAAGGATGAATGGCAAAACGCATGGCGCGGATCGTGATGAAGTTCGGTGGCACCTCGATGGCGGGGATCGAACGTATTCGCAGCGTCGCCGCCCGGGTGAAGCGCGAAGTCGAGGCCGGCAACCAGGTCGCGGTGGTCGTGTCGGCGATGGCCGGCGACACCGACCGGCTGGTCGGCTTCTGCCGCGAGGCATCGGCGCTGTACGACCCGCGCGAATATGACGCGGTGGTATCGTCGGGCGAGCAGGTGACCAGCGGGCTGCTGGCGATCGCGTTGCAGGCGATCGGCGTGCCCGCGCGCTCGTGGCTGGGCTGGCAGCTGCCGATCCGCACCAGCGACGCCCATGCCACCGCGCGGATCGAATCGATCGACACCAACGCGCTGAACGAGTCGCTGGCGCGCGGCGAAGTGGCGGTGATCCCCGGATTCCAGGGCGTGACCGACGACAACCGCATCACCACGCTGGGCCGCGGCGGGTCGGACACGTCGGCGGTGGCGATGGCGGCGGCGATGCAGGCCGACCGCTGCGATATCTACACCGACGTCGACGGCGTCTACACCACCGACCCGCGCATCGTGCCGCGCGCGCGCAAGCTGGCGCGGGTGACGTACGAGGAAATGCTCGAACTCGCCTCGGTCGGGGCGAAGGTGCTCCAGACCCGCTCGGTCGGGCTGGCAATGAAGGAAAAGGTCCGCGTGCGCGTGCTGTCGTCGTTCGACGACACCCGCGACGAGGACGGTTATCGTGGAACGCTGATCGTCGGCGAAGAGGAAGTGACGGACATGGAACGGCAGCTCATCACCGGAATCGCCCACGACAAGAACGAGGCGAAGATCACGCTGGTCGCTGTGCCCGACCGCCCCGGCGCGGTGGCATCGATCTTCGCGCCGCTGGCCGGCACCGGCATCAACGTCGACATGATCGTGCAGAACATTGCCCATTCGACTGGATCGACCGACGTGACCTTCACGGTGCCCGCCGCCGAACTGGCCCGCGCGCTCGACACGCTGGAGAAGGCGAAGAGCGACATCGGCTTCCAGAAGGTGCTGCACGACACCCGCGTCGCCAAGATATCGGTCGTGGGCGTGGGGATGCGCAGCCATGCCGGCGTCGCCTCCACCATGTTCACCGCGCTGGCCGAGCGCGGCATCAACATCCAGGCGATCACCACGTCGGAGATCAAGGTCAGCGTGCTGATCGAGGAGGATTATACCGAACTGGCGGTGCGCGTGCTGCACACGGCGTACGGGCTGGACGCGGAGGGCTGATAGCTCCTCCCCGGCACGGGGAGGGGGACCGCCGCGTAGCGGTGGTGGAGGGGGCTGGCCGCGCAACGCAACCGTTGTGGACGCCGATACCCCCCTCCACCAGCTTCGCTGGTCCCCCCTCCCCGTGCCGGGGAGGATTATTCGCCGATCAGGTGTACCGCGATCCTGCGGCGGTGGGCGGCGCGGCGGTGTTCGAACAGGTAGATGCCCTGCCACGTGCCCAGCACCGGGCGGTGGCCGACGACGGGGATCGACAGCGACGTGTCCGTCAGCGCCGTGCGCAGATGGGCGGGCATGTCGTCCGCCCCCTCCTCGTCATGCGCATAGCGGTCGCTTTCCGGCGCGATGTGGCGGAAATAGCGTTCGAGGTCGTCGCGCGCCGCCTCGCTGGCGTTTTCCTGCACCAGCAGCGAGGCCGAGGTATGGCGGCAGAACATCGTGAGCAGCCCGCTGGCGATGCCGGTCGCATCGACCCAGTGGCGCACCTGTCCGGTGATGAGGACCAGCCCCTGCCCGTTGGTGGTGACCACCAGTTCGCCATGTTCCTGTCGCATCATCGTCCCTGCTTGCCCGAAGCCGCCCGCCCGCGCTAGGCGGGGCAATGACCAACGCTTCGATCGGCGCCGAGCGCCTTGAGCGCCGCATGGCGCGCGGCCGTGACTTCCTCGGTTCCGAAACCGCGATCCTGTGCGGGGCAATGTCGTGGGTGAGCGAGCGCAACCTCGTCGCCGCCATTTCCAACGCCGGCGGGTTCGGGGTGATCGCCTGCGGCGCGATGACCCCCGAACTGCTCGACCGGGAGATCGCGGGGACGAAAGCCCTGACGGACAAGCCGTTCGGGGTGAACCTCATCACGATGCACCCGGCGCTGTTCGACCTGATCGAGGTGTGCGGGCGCCACGGCGTCACCCATGTCGTGCTGGCCGGCGGCCTGCCGCCCAAGGGGTCGCTGGAGGCGATCAAGGCGACGGGGGCCAGGGTCATCGCCTTCGCCCCGGCGCTGGCATTGGCGAAGAAGCTGATCCGGTCGGGCGCCGACGCGCTGGTGATCGAGGGGATGGAGGCCGGCGGCCATATCGGCCCGGTTTCCACCAGCGTACTGGCGCAGGAGATGCTGCCCGAGGTCGCCGAACAGGTGCCGGTGTTCGTCGCGGGCGGGATCGGCCGGGGCGAGGCGATCGCCGGCTATCTGGATATGGGGGCGGCGGGCGTGCAGCTCGGCACGCGCTTCGTCTGCGCCACCGAATCGATCGCGCATCCGGCATTCAAGAAGGCGTTCCTGCGCGCGTCGGCGCGCGACGCGGTGGCGAGCGTGCAGATCGATGCGCGGTTGCCGGTGATCCCGGTGCGCGCGCTGAAGAATGCCGGCGGCGAGCTGTTCACCGCCAAGCAGCGCGAGGTGGCGCAGCTGCTGGACGAGGGCAGCGTGGCGATGGCCGAGGCGCAGTTGCAGATCGAACATTACTGGGCAGGCGCGCTGCGCCGCGCGGTGATCGACGGCGATATCGAGCATGGCAGCCTGATGGCCGGGCAGTCGGTCGGCATGGTGACGAAGGAAGAACCGGCGGCCGAGATCATCAGGGCGCTGATGGCGGAAGCGGCACAGGCGCTGGAAAAGCGCGCGGCGTAAGGCAAAGGTCACGAAAGTCACACTCGTGCGCAGTTTGTCGCACGGGTGCACCGGGGTCGGGGGCGGTCACGGTGTAAAAGAGCGTGACCGGAGCGTGGCAGCGGACGGGCGTGTAGGAAAGCGGTTCTTTTCGGGAGCGCCCGTCGCCCGTGTCGCTCCTGCAAAAGCAGTATATTCCAGCGGCGGGCGAAGGTGCGGCCATGCAATTCCCGCAACCTGACGGAGGCGGAACCTTTGCGAATTTCGCTCCGGCGTACCCCCGCGCAGGCGGGGGTCCAGGGTCGCAGGCACAAACCGTTGTTCTGCTTGGCTCTGGGCCCCGCCTGCGCGGGGGCCCGGCAAGGGTCGGACTTGCCGGAATACCATGCTGCACCTCTTACGGACGTTTCCTGTCGCAATATACTTCGGCAATGACGGCGCCTCATTGCGTGTGGCAGCGCACATGGATCCTCGCCGGTGCGCGAAGGACGATGGTGCGGACCTCAAGCCGATGCTTCGGCGCCCCCCTCCTCCCGCAACCACGCTAGCGCGTCCTCGCGCGTGTCGAACATCGACAGGTGCGGAATGGCGCGTTTGACCTGCATCGCCAGCAGCGCGCTGTTGCGGACCAGCGCGATCTTGCGCGAGGTCGTGCGCGAGCGGTCGGCGATCTCGCCGATCGCGGCGAGGACGTCCGGGGACTGGACCGCGAAGCCGGTGATGTCGAACAGCGCGACCTGTTCACCTGGCCGGACCCCCAGCGTCGGTAGCCGCGTCACCGCATCGCGCAGCGCCGCGCCGAAGCGGGCGACGGTGCCGAGGTCCCAATGGCCGAACAACGCGAAGTCGATCGTCCAGGGTGACGCGGTGATGGACCCGCGAAAGGCGGGGTCGTCGGCGATCTGCATGCAAGCCCCTGCAACGCGGACACGCGCCAAATGCCGTGCCCGCCGCAATGCTGCACGACGTTGGTTTACAAAGGGTTAGCTACGCCCGACGCCGTCAATAGGCGCGGCGGATCGCGAATTCGACCGCCTCGATCATCGCGTCCTTGGCCGCGCCGCCCGCGAAGCCGCCCAGCGCATCGATCGCGCGCTGGCCGTAATGGCGGGCGCGGGCCAGCGTGTCGTCGACCGCACGGGTCGAGCGGATCAGGGTGATGGCATGGGCGAGGTCGGCATCGCTCGCGCGCTTGCCCGACACCGCATCGCGCCAGAAGGCGCGCGCCGCATCGTCGCCGCGGGCATAGGCGAGGATGACCGGCAGCGTCATCTTGCCTTCGCGGAAGTCGTCGCCCGCGTCCTTGCCCATGGTATCGGCGTCGGAAACGTAATCGATCGCGTCGTCGACCAGCTGGAACGCGATGCCGAGGTTGCGGCCATAGGCGTCCAGTGCGGCCTCGTCGGCGTCCGAGCGGTCGGCGACGATCGCGGCGATGCGGCAGGCGGCGGCGAACAGCGCGGCGGTCTTGGCACCGATGATGTCGAGATAGCGGTCCTCGGCGGTGTCGATGCGGCGGATCGCAGTCAGCTGGTTCACTTCGCCTTCGGCGATCACCGCCGACGCACCCGACAGGACGCGCAGCGCCTTGAGGCTTTCCGCCTCGACCATCAGTTCGAAGCTCTTGGAAAACAGGAAATCGCCGACCAGCACGCTGGCCGGGTTGCCCCAGATGATGTTGGCGGTGCGCTTGCCGCGGCGCAGGTCGGAGCCGTCGACCACGTCGTCGTGTAGCAGCGTCGCGGTGTGGATGAATTCGACCGCCGCCGACAGCAGGTGGTGGCGCGTGCCGCCATAGCCGATCAGCCGCGCGCTGGCGAGCGTCAGCATCGGCCGCATCCGCTTGCCCCCGCCCGCGATCAGGTGACCGGCGAGTTCGGGGATGAGCGGAATCTTCGACTGCATCCGGTCGAGGATCACCGCGTTCACGCGGTTCATGTCGTCGGCGACCAACGCCATCAGCGGATCGAGCGAGGGGTCGGTACGCTTGTCGAGGCGGTGGAGGGTGGCCGTCATGTCGTAAGCGATGTGGCGGTTCACGGGGCCGAACGCAAGGGAAAGGCGGGGTTGCGCCGCGCGTCCGGTCGCGCGAAAGGGACGACGGGACGGCGGGCCGGTCGCCCCCTTTGGTTACAAAAGAGGACGCCATGCCCGACGCGACGCTGCAACGCTTTCGCCAGAGCATCGACAATATCGATGCCGCGCTCGTCTTCCTGCTCGCCGAACGGTTCAAGGTGACGCAGGCGGTCGGCCGCTACAAGGCGGAGGAAGGGCTGCCTCCCGCCGATCCGGGCCGCGAGGAGGCGCAGATCGCGCGGCTGCGCGCGCTGGCCCGCGACGCCGACCTCGACCCCGAATTTTCCGAGAAGTTCCTGCGCTTCATCATCGACGAGGTGATCCGCCATCACCGCTCGATGCAGGACGATGGCGGGCAATGAGCGACGACCGGATCGTCTTCGCCCCCGACGATGTCGACCTGACGCGCTCGCCGCTCAGGCGCGGCATCGCCGAGCCGACCTATGTGCTGGGGGCGTTCAATCCGGCGCTGACGCGGCTGCCCGGCGGCAACCTGCTGTTGCTGGTGCGGATCGCCGAGGCGCTGCGCGAACCGGTGCGGGGCGGCTGCGTCCGCTCGATCCGCTGGACGCCGACCGGATATGTGCTGGATGCGTTTCCGGCGGACGCGGCGGATGTCAGCGACCCGCGCTTCTTTTCGCTGAACGGCGGGGCGTATCCGTTCCTCGGCCTCACCTCGCTGTCGTGGCTGCTGCCGGTCGAGCTGTCGGCCGACGGGCAGCGGGTGGTGGCGGTGCATTACGACCGCGCGGTCGAGCCGTCGGCGGACCATGCCCAATATGGTGTCGAGGACCCGCGCATCGCAGTGATCGACGGCGTCTACTGGATGACGGTGTGCGGGGTGTCGGGCGGGCGGCTGTGCACGGTGATGTACCGGTCGGACGACGGGTATGACTGGCGGTCGCAGGGCATGGTGCTGGATCATGGCAACAAGGACATGGTGCCGTTCGAGGGGCGGGTCGGCGACCGGTTCGTCGCGCTGACCCGGCCGCTGTCGGATGCGTGGTTCGTGGCGGCGCCCGACGCGGCGGAGGGCAGCGGGCCGAGCATCAACGTCGCGACCTCGCCCGACATGCTGCATTGGCGGCCGCTCAGCGAACCGGCGCTGCGCCCGCTCAAAGGGGCGGCGGCGTACAAGCTGGGCGGGGGCACGCAGCCGGTGCGGACGAGGCGCGGGTGGATGCTGCTGTATCACGGCGTCGAGAAGCAGGGCGCGGTCGGGGTGTATCGCACCTATCGCGCGCTGATCGACCATGACGTGTCGCGGGTGCTGGAGCGTGACGAACGCGTGCCGGTGCTGGAGGCGGCACCCGCGCTGATCGCGCCGATCGCGCACCAGGCGTACCTGCCGCAGCCGGTGGTGTTCACGACCGGCATCGTGGCCGACGGCGACGACTGGATCGTGGCGTCGGGGGAGGCGGACCTTGCGTGCCGGTTGACGCGGGTGGCCGGCGCGCAGCTGGACTGATCCCCCCCTCCCCCCACCGTTTGGTTCGAGCAGCTTCGAGCTTGTCGAGAAGCGCCCGTCGAGAACGGCCCGCTTGGGGCAACCCCTTCTCGACTTCGGTTCTCGACAGGCTCGAACCTGCGCTCGAAGCAAACGGAGGTGGGGAAAGGCTACACCCCCAGCCACATCCTGAGCGGATTGGCCGGGTCCGCGACCAGCTTCACCGTCAGCGCCAGCGACACCACGACCAGCAGCGGCCGGATCGCGCGGCCGCCGAAGCGGATGGCGAGCGCCGCGCCGACCTGTCCGCCGGCAACGCTGGCGACCGCCATCGCCAACCCCACCGTCCACCACACATGGCCGCCCGCGATCATGACCGCGAGGCCGGCAAGGTTGCTGGCGAGGTTCAGCAGCTTGGTATGCGCCACCGCCCGCGTCGCGCCCATGCCGGCGGCGGTGACCAGCAGCAGCGTGAAGAACGACCCCGTCCCCGGCCCGAAGAACCCGTCATAGGTGCCGATCGCCGCCACCGCGAGCAGCAGCCCCGCCGGCGCGAGGCGGACATGGGTATCGACGTCGGACAGCCGCGGCCCGAGCAGGAAATACAGCGCCATCGCCACCAGCAGCACCGGCAGCAGCCCGGAGAGGAAGTGCGGATCGATCGTCTGCACCAGCGCCGCGCCGGCCGCCGCCCCGCCGAACGACGCCAGCGCCAGCCGGGCGAAGCGGCGCAGGTCGATATGCCCCTTGCGCCAGAAGGCGAAGGTCGCGCCGGCGGTGCCGAACGCGCTTTGCAGCTTGTTGGTGCCCAGCGCCACGACCGGCGGCATGCCGGCCGCCAGCAATGCCGGAATGGTGATGAGCCCGCCCCCGCCCGCCATCGCATCGATGGTGCCGGCGAGGAACGCGACCAGCATGAGCAGGGCGATGAGCTGGGTATCCATGCGCGGGGGCGTAGCGTGGGTGCGACGGATACGGCAAGGCGGCTGGTGGCGCGGGTTCGCCCGCGCGTCGCATGGCCCCGCCCCGCCAACACCCGTCATTCCAGCGCAGGCTGGAATCTCCCGGTAATAGCGCGGGACAATGACCGCGTTCGTGGCAATCGGGGGTGCGCACATGGCGAGAGACCCCACCCTGCGCCGGGGTGACGTTCGGATCGGCATGGAGAAAGGTGGGGAGCTTCTGTTGCCCGGTGCTCCGCGCGCGCAAGGTCCGGGGGGTTCTGTTGCCCGGCCCCCCCGGCGGCCGCTGGAATCCGATTCTGTTGCCCGGTTCGGTCCAACCGCGCTATCTTGGAGTAACTTCAGGCCGTGAGGCCCTCAGTTACGCCGCAATCGCGAGTGCTTCGTTATCGTTGGCACTTGTGTGTATGGGCCGTTGCGGTGGTCCCATTCCGAACGAAAACAGCGCTTTTCAACACACGTCGATCCTGGTTCGGCCCCGTCAGAAACGGTGTCCAGAACACCACCTTATGGTGGAGCCGCCGGGTACTGCCCCCGGGTCCGCTGCGTCTATTGCACGCCGCAGTTTATCGTCATAGCCGGCTGTAAGCCGACGAAAGGGCATATAGGCGCTCGTCCCGGCTTTGAAAAGAAGCGGACTTCCCTCGGGCGCGTCCAAGTGGCATGGGCGACAGGATCATGCTGACCCAGCGTTCCCGCTATGCGCTTCGCGCGATGCTGTTCCTGGCCGAACAGCCCGCGGGCGAGGCACCGATGCCGATGCACCGCATCGCCGCCGCCGCCAACGTGCCGCGCAAGTTCCTCGAACTGATCCTCGCCGATCTGCGCGAGGCCGGGTTCCTGTCGTCGACGCGGGGCAAGGCGGGCGGATATCACCTCGCGCGGCCGGCGCACCTGATCTCGCTGGGCGAAATCATCCGCGTGATCGAGGGGCCGCTGGCGCTGGTCCCGTGCGTCAGCCGCACCGCATACCGCCCGTGCGGCGACTGCAAGGACGAGGCGAGCTGCGCCATCCGCCACGCGATGGCGCGGGTCCGCGACGAAACCGCGCGCATCCTCGACGGCACCAGCCTGGCCGCCGCCGCGGCGCAGGAGCTGGCGGCGGCCTGACGCACACGGCATTCCAGCGCAGGCTGGAATCTTCCGGTGATGACGCGCAGCAGGAGCCGAGGGAGACCGCAGCCTTCGCCGGGGTGACGTTTAATCCAGCTTCTTCGCCGCGCGCAGTTCGTCGCGGATCTCGCGCAGCAGCGCGACCTCGGGCGGATCGGCGGCAGGGGGCACGTCGCCGTCCTTCTGCTCCTGATGCACCACCGCGATCGCGCGGTTCACGAACTTCACCAGCAGGAACACGATGAAGGCGAGGATCACGAAGTTGATGACGACGCTGAGGAACTGGCCATAGCCGAACAGCGGGACGCCGGCGGCCTTCAGCGCGGTATAGCTGTCGGGGCTGCCCTTGTAAGTCGCCGGAATGGGTCCGAGCTTGACGAAATAGCTGGAGAAATCGAACCCGCCGAACAGCCAGCCGATGACCGGCATTATCATGTCGTCGGTCAGCGATTTGGTGATCGTCCCGAACGCCGCGCCGATGATGACGCCGACCGCGAGGTCGAGCACGTTGCCGCGCGCGACGAACGTGCGGAATTCCTTGAGCATGGACCTCGGCCCTCCCGTCTCTGCTTGAGGGCGTCATATTGCTTCGATACGATGGCCGCAGGCAAGCACCGGGTGAACAAACATGCAGATGCGGCGGGCGATGGTGGTGATGGCGGCGATGCCGCTGGCGGCATGCGGCGTGAACAGCGTGCCGACCGCCGAGGAGAATGTGAACGCCAGATGGGGCGAGGTGCAGAACCAGTATCAGCGCCGCGCCGACCTGATCCCCAACCTCGTCGCGACGGTGAAGGGCTTTGCGGGACAGGAGGAGCGCGTGCTGACCCAGGTCGCGCAGGCGCGTGCCGCCGCGACGTCGATCAACGTCACCACCGACGACCTGTCCGACCCGGCGACGTTCCAGCGGTTTCAGGCGGCGCAGAACCAGCTGACCCAGGCGCTGGGGCAGTTGCGCACGGTGGTCGAGGCGTATCCGCAGCTGACCAGCAACCAGAATTTCCTGAACCTGCAATCGCAGCTGGAAGGGACCGAGAACCGCATCGCCATCGCCCGGCGCGACTATAACGAAGCGGTGCAGGCTTATAACACCCGCATCCGCACCTTTCCCGACGCGATCGGCGCGCGCGTCTTCTATGGCGCGAAACCCAAGCAGAGCTTCCAGGCGCAGGCCGGAGCCGAGGTCGCGCCGCAGGTCGATTTCGGCAACGCGCGCTGAGCGCCGGGATGCACCGCATCCTGCTCTCGCTGTGGCTGGCGCTGCTGATGCTGGGCGGCGCGGTGCCCGCGGGGGCGCAGACATTCCCCAGGTTCAGCGGGCTGGTGGTCGATGACGCCAATGTCCTGCCGGCGGAAACACGCGCCGACCTGACGCAGAAATTGCAGGCATTGCAGCGCGATACCAAACGGCAGTTCGTCGTCGCGACGATCGCCGACGTGCAGGGCTATCCGCTGGAGGAATATGGCTACAAGCTGCTGCGCGCATGGGGCATCGGGCTGGAGGGTGTGGACAACGGTGCGATCCTGTTCATCGCGCCCAACAACCCCGCCGGACAGCGCGGGCCGCGGCTGGAGGTCGGCTACGGCCTCGAACCGGTGCTGACCGATGCGTTGTCGAGCACGATCATCCGCCAGCAGATGATGCCGAAGTTGCAGGCGGGCGACGTACCCGGCGCGATGACCGCCGGAGCCGATGCGGTGATCGCACAGCTGCGCGCCAGCCCCGACGAGGCGCAGGCGCGGACCGATGCGGCGGTGGTGAAGTTCGACCGGGCGCAGCGACCGCGGTCCAGTGGCGCCGGCATGGCGACCGGCACGGTGTTCTTCATCGCGGTCGGCGTCATCCTGTTCTGCATGATCGCCTTTTCCGGGCGGCGGCGACGTGCCGGGCCACGGGGGCAGCGGCATCGCAGCGGCACCGCGGGCGATGTGGCGCAGGTCGTGCTGTGGTCGATCGCCGACGAACTGACACGCAGCGCCGCGCGCGGCGGCGGCGGTGGCTGGAGCGGCGGGTCGTCGGGCGGCTGGAGCGGTGGTTCGGGTGGCGGCAGCGGCTGGACCGGCGGCGGCTTCACCGGCGGGGGCGGCGGATCGGGCGGCGGCGGCGGCGCGTCGGGGAATTGGTGATGGCGATGACCCCCGAGGATCGCACGCGCATCCGCGATGCGGTGGCGACTGCCGAGGCGGCAACCGATGGCGAGATCGTCGTCGTGCTGGCGCGGCGATCGGACGCCTATCACGATGTCGGGCTGCACGTCGCGGTGCTGGCGATGCTGCTGGTGCTGGCCGCGACCGCGCTGTGGCCGGCATGGCTGCTGGCGGTGCATGGGCTGGTCGAGCCGTGGGGCGACGCACCCTCGCCACGCTTCCTGCTGGCGACGACCGGGTGGGCGATGACGGCGACGTTCCTGATCGTGCGCTATGCCTGCGCATGGATGCCGCTGCGCATGGCGCTGACCCCGGCGGCGACCAGGGCGCGGCGGGTCCATGCCCGCGCGCTGCTGCTGTTCCGCGCCGCCGCCGAACGGCGTACCGTCGCGGCGACCGGCGTGCTGCTGTACCTGTCGCTCGACGAACATCGGGCCGAGCTGATCGCCGAGGCTGCGATCCACGACCGCGTCGAGCAGGCGGTGTGGGGCGATGCGCTGGCGGCGTTACTGGTGGCGTTGAAGCAGGATCGCGCCGCCGACGGCATCGTCGCGGCGGTCGGTGCGATCGGCGCGGTGCTGGCCGAGCATTTTCCACGAGGAGCTACCCCGATGAACGAACTGCCCGACCGGTTGATCGAGCTGTGATCGACGCCGATGCCCCCGAAGAAGTGATGTGGGCGGGCCGCTTCATCACCGCGAAGAAACGCGGCCGCTGGGAATATGTCGGCCGCGCCAACGGCATCGGCGCGGCGGTGATCGTCGCGATCGACGACGGCCATGTGCTGCTGGTCGAGCAATATCGCGTGCCGCTGGGCCGCAACTGCATCGAACTGCCCGCGGGGCTGGTCGGGGACGATGCGGAAGGCGAGGCGGCGGCGGTGGCGGCGACGCGCGAACTGGAGGAGGAGACCGGCTATCGCGCGGGGACCATGGTGTCGCTGGGCGAATATCATTCGTCGCCGGGGATGGTGTCGGAAAGCTTCACGCTGTTCCGCGCCGGGGCGCTGGAAAAGGTCGGCGACGGCGGCGGCGTGCCGGGCGAGGATATCGTCGTGCACCGGGTGCCGGTGGACGGCGTCGCCGCCTTTCTGGATGCGCAGCGCGCGGCGGGCAAGGCGGTCGATGTGAAGCTGTTGCTGCTGCTGGCGCCGGTGTTGTTGGGCTGACGGTTTTGGAAACGGGATCACGAACGCCGTTTGCCCCGGGTAGCCGCTGAGCCTGTCGACGCAGCGTATCGAAGGTGGTCACGGATGCTTCGATACGCGCCTTCGACTTCGCTCAGTCGCTACTCAGCACGAACGGTGGTGGGTGTCTGGTGTTGCGAGTGGGCGGCGTTCTGCCCGGTTACCCACTTCCCCGCCTCTCACCCCCGTTTGCTTCGAGCGGAGGATCGAGCTTGTCGAGAGCCGTAGTCGAGAAGGGGTTGCCCCGAATGCCCCGGTTCTCGACGAGGATCGGGTCGGATTGTCCCCCGGACAATCCTGAACCATGCGGGGCATGGTTCACCTGACCCTCTTCTCGACAAGCTCGAAGCTGCTCGAACTGAACGGTGGGTGGCGGGGTGAGGCAGTTCAGCCCTTGTGCGTGCCGGTGGGGGTCGCGCTCGGCGTCGGTGCCGGTACGCGGCACGGCACGATGTCCTTCGGCTCCGGGCGCGGCCCTGCCGGTGTGAACATCGCGATATAGCCGCCGGCCGAGGGCATGCGCTGCAGCTCGACCAGCTTGTAGCCGACCGCTTCGAACTCGCATTTCAGCAGCGCGGGCGGGGTGCCGTGGTTCCGGGTGGCGCGGTCGGCATCGACCACCACCACCCGCCCGCCGGGGCGCAGCGACGGGCGCAGGTTCCACAGGAAGGCGTAGGGCTCGGCGATCTCGTGGTACATATGGACCATCAGCACCCGGTCGAAGCTGTTCGCCGGCAGCTTCGCATCGTCGGGCTCGCCCAGCCGCACGCTGACATTGTCGAGCCGTTCGCGCGCGACGCGTTGCGCCAGCGCGTCGCGGATCTGCGGGATGATGTCCTCGGCCAGCACGCGGCCGTCCGGGCCGACGCGCTGCGCCATGCGGATGGTGTAATAGCCCTCGCCCGCGCCGATATCGGCAACGGTCATGCCGGGCGCGATACCGGCCTTGTCCATCACCAGCTCGGCTTCGTTCAGCCGGTCGCGCGCTTCCTCGGTCGACCAGCGCGCCGACACGATCGTCGCCACCGGCCGGTCGGCCCTGGGGAACACCGGCTTGTCCTCGCCATGCGCGTTGGCGACCGGGCCGGGCTGCGTCGCGTCGCAGCCGGCCAGCATCAGCAGGGCAAGGGACAGGGCGCGGCGCATCTCAGTCGACATCCTCGATATCGACCTTCTCGCCGGTCACGCGCTGCGACAGGGCCGCGGCCATGAACGGGTCGAGCGCGCCGTCCAGCACGTCGCCCGGCGCGGTCGAGACGACGCCGGTGCGCAGGTCCTTCACCATCTGGTACGGTTGCAGCACATAGGAGCGGATCTGGTGGCCCCAGCCGATATCGGTCTTGGTCGCGTTCTCGGCATTGGCCTCCGCCTCGCGGATCGCAAGTTCGCGCTCGTACAACCGGGCGCGCAGCTGGTTATAGGCCTCCGCCTTGTTCTTGTGCTGCGAGCGCTGGTTCTGGCACTGCACCACGATCCCGGTCGGGATGTGCGTGATTCGCACCGCCGAATCGGTCGTGTTGATGTGCTGGCCGCCGGCACCCGACGCGCGATAGGTGTCGATGCGCAGGTCGCTTTCGTTGTAGTCGACCTCGATATTGTCGTCGATCACCGGATAGACCCAGATCGACGCGAACGAGGTGTGGCGCCGCGCCGCGCTGTCATACGGGCTGATGCGGACGAGGCGGTGGACGCCGCCCTCGGTCTTGGCGAAGCCGTACGCATTCTCGCCCTTGATGAGCAGCGTCGCCGACTTGATGCCGGCCTGTTCGCCCGAATGCTGGTCGACCAGCTCGACCTTCATGCCGCGGCGTTCGGCCCAGCGGGTATACATGCGTTGCAGCATGCCGGCCCAGTCCTGGCTCTCGGTCCCGCCGGCACCGGCGTTGATCTCGATATAGGTGTCGTTGCCGTCGGCCTCGCCCGACAGCAGCGCCTGTACCTTATCATGGTCGGCGCGGCTGGCCAGCTCGGCGAGGTTGGCGACGCCTTCCTCCGCCATCTCGGCATCGCCCTCGGCATCGGCCATCTCGATCAGCTCGACGGTGTCGGACAGTTCGCGTTCGATGGTGCGGGTGGCGGTGATCGCCTCGTCCAGCCGGCGGCGTTCGCGCATCACCTCCTGCGCGGCCTTTGGATCGTTCCACAACGCCTGGTCCTCGACGCGCGCGTTCAGCTCGTCGAGCCGGCGCAGCGCGCGGTCCCAGTCGAGGAAGCGGCGCAGCAGCGCGAGGGCATCGTTGATCTTGTCTACATGGGCTTGCGCTTCGGCGCGCATGGGGAAAACTCCGGGAAGGGGACTGAGGGGGATGCCGCCGATATCGGCCGCGCGCTAGTAGATTCCCCCTTCGCGTTGCAAGAAGTCGCTGTCGCGCGGTTGCGCCTGCTGCGGCACGGGCGCGGCGCGGGTCGGGTCGCGGGTGACGGGCGCGCGCGCCTCGCCCAGCCGGCCGGTGGCGCGACGCGCCTCCGTCTCGGGTTTGAACGCTTCCCAGATGATCGCCGCCTTGGGATCGGTGGTCGGCCAGCCGCCATAGACCGGGCGGCCGCTGGCGCGGTCGATGCGGACCATGCGTACGCCCGCAGGCGCGCGGAACGGCAGGACGTCCATGTCCTTGTACGCCCTGAGAGCGAAGCTCTTGTAGATCGGCGCGGCGATCGTACCGCCCTGGGCATAGCCGCCGAGGTTCCGGGGCGTGTCGAAGCCGAGATAGAGGCCGGCGATCATCTGCGGCGTGCCGCCGACGAACCAAACGTCGGTCGGCCCGGTCGAGGTGCCGGTCTTGCCCATGATCGGACGGCCGAGGTCGCGCAGCGTGGTGGCGGTGCCGCGCTGGATCACCCCCTCCATGATGTGCACCATCTGGTAGGCGCTCATCGCGTCCATCACCTGACGCGACCTGATCTGCGGGCGCGGCATGGCCTTGCCGTCCCAGTCGGGCGCGTTGCAGCCGTCGCACGCACGCCAGTTCTGCGGCAGGATCACCTTGCCGCGGCGGTCCTGCACGAAATCGATCACCGTGGGTTTCAGCTCGCGGCCCTGATTGGCGAGGACCGAGTATGCGTTAACCATGCGCATGACCGTCGTTTCGCCCGCACCCAGCGCGTAGGACAGATAGGGCGGAAACTTCGTGTCGCTGACGCCGACGCGCTGGATCAGGTCGTTGACCTTGTCCATGCCGGTCTGCGCTGCGGCGCGCACCGTCATCAGGTTGCGCGACTGTTCGACGCCCCAACGCATCGTGTGCGGGCCGGCACCGCCGCCGCCAAAGTTGCGGAAGCATTTCTGGCCCAGCCGGCCGCCCTGGTTCACGCAGAACGGGCCGTCGACGATGATCGAGGCGGGGGTCATTCCCGCTTCCAGCGCGGCGGCATAGACGATCGGCTTGATGGTCGAGCCGGGCTGGCGCATCGCCTGCGTCGCACGGTTGAACGACTGGATACGGCTGTCGAACCCGCCCTGCATCGCGAGGATGCGGCCGGTACGCGGGTCCTCCACCACCATGCCGCCCGATACGCGCGGGACCGAGCGCAGCGACCAGTCGCCGCCCGCCGGCGCGACCGCGACGATGTCGCCGGGTTCGAGCGCGGCGAAGGCGGTGCCCCCCTGCCCCCGCACCGGCATCACCGCGTTGCCGCGCGGCAACGTGCCGGTGCGGCCATCGGCAAAGCCCAGCTGCGCCTCGCCCCCGGCCTTGGCAATCACGATCGCCGCCTGCCAGTCCTGATAATCGACCGCGATATTGGTGTTGAGCAGCGCCTGCTGCCAGTTGTCGCCGTCGATCGTGGCGCGCGGCTTGTTGAGCGGTCCCGACCAGCCACGCCCCGAATCGAAGCGGATCAGCCCGGCACGCAGCGCATCCTGCGCATCGACCTGGATCTTCGGGTCGAGCGAGGTCCGCACCCACAACCCGCCGGCATAGACGCTGTACGGCCCGTCCTTCGCATTCTCGCCGAATGCCCCGAGCAGCTGGCGGCGCACTTCCTCGATGAAATAGCCGCCCGCCGTTTCCTGTCGCGGGGTCTGGCGCGGGATGGTGCCGAGCGGCTGGGCGGTGGCCGCGGCGCGCTGTGCCGGCGTGATGAAGGCGTTGCGCTCCATCTCGCGCAGCACCCAGTTGCGACGGGTGATCGCGCGGTCATAGCCGCGTTCGGGGGTGTAGTTGGACGGCCCCTTGGGCAGGATCGCCAGATACGCCATCTGCGGCAGGGTCAGTTCGCGCAGGTCCTTACCGAAATAGGCATGGGCCGCCGCCTCGACGCCGAACGCGTTGCGGCCGAGCGCGATCTGGTTGAGATAGAGTTCGAGGATCTGCTGCTTGGTCAGCGCATTCTCGATACGATAGGCGAGCAGCGCCTCCTTCGCCTTGCGGACATAGCTGACTTCGTTGGTCAGCAGCAGGTTCTTCGCGACCTGTTGCGTGATCGTCGACGCGCCGATCGGGCGGCCGTCGCTGCGCAGGTTCGTCAGGATCGCCGCGGCGATGCCGGGATAGTCGACGCCGTGATGGTCGAAGAAGGTCCGGTCCTCCGCCGCGAGGAACGCGCGGACCAGCAGCGGCGGATATTCGGCATAGGACAGCTGCACGCGGCGTTCGCGGGCATAGCTGTGGATCGGATCGCCCTCGATCCCGCGGACATTGGTCGGCAGCGGCGGTTCGTAGGCGCGCAGCGAATCGACCGACGGCAGCGTACGCCACAGCAGCAGCCAGATCAGGAAGACGCCGATCCCGGCCAGCAACAGCGCGACGGCGGGCAGCCGGAACCACCACCGCCGCCGGATACGGGCGAAACGGGACCGCCGGCTCGTCCGGGCAGCGGGATCATGGGTGGCTTCGGTGTCGGATACGCTCATCGCCCGCGCGGTTTAGCAGGTTTGGCCGTGGGGGAAAGCGGGGCGCAACGGCGCCCGGGCAGGATCGTCGGCGTTACGCCAGTCCGTCCGCCGCCAGCGCATCGGCGAGCAGCGCGCGGACGGCGCGCAATTCGGTGATGCGGGCGGCGCGGCGCGGCGCGGGGGCGACCGGCAGCGGCGCCTTCGCCTCCTGCGCCAGCAATTGCTGCACCCCGCGCACGGTATAGCCCTGTTCGCCCAGCAGCGTATGGATGCGGCGCAGCAGCGCGACGTCCTCCGGCCGGTAATGGCGGCGGTCGCCCGCACGGGTCAGCGGGCGAATCTGCGGGAAGCGCCCTTCCCAATAGCGCAGCCGGTGCTGCGGCACCCCAAGGTCGCGCGCGACCTCGCCGATCGTGCGATAGGCGCCCAGCGCCTTGTCGACCGGGGGCGCCAACGGGCCTTCAGTCCGCCGCGACAATGCGGTCGCGCATCATCTGGCTGGCGCGAAAGGTCAGGACGCGGCGCGGCGCGATCGGCACCTCGATCCCGGTCTTGGGGTTGCGGCCGATGCGCTCGCCCTTGTCGCGCAGCACGAAGCTGCCGAAGCCCGAGATCTTGACGTTCTGTCCATCCGACAGCGCTTCGCACATCGCGCCGAGGATCTGTTCGACGACGCGGGCCGAATCGGCGCGCGAGAGGCCGATCTCGCGGTGCATTTCCTCGGCGAGGTCCGCGCGGGTCAGCGTGCCTTCGGATACCATGGTACTTCGTCCCCCTGATGCTACGCTGCCCCGCTAGCACAGCGTATACGGAGATTCAAAAATCCGAAAGGATTACCAACGCACTACGGCGGCGCCCCAGGTGAAGCCACCCCCCATCGCCTCCAGCACGACGAGGTCGCCGCGTTTGATCCGGCCGTCCTTGACCGCGACGTCCAGCGCGAGGGGCACCGAGGCGGCCGACGTGTTCGCATGGCGATCGACGGTGACGACGACCTTTTCGGGCGCGAGGCCCAGCTTGCGCGCGGTCGCATCGAGGATGCGGGCATTGGCCTGATGCGGCACGACCCAGTCGACATCCGCCGGCGTCAGCCCGGCCAGGTCGAGCGATTCACCCATGACGGCGGCGAGGTTCACGACCGCGTGGCGGAACACTTCCTTGCCCTTCATGCGCAGCTTGCCGACGGTGCCGGTGGTCGAGGGGCCGCCATCGACATAGAGCAGGCCGTTGTGGCGGCCATCGGCATGGAGCCGGGTCGACAGGATGCCGCGACCGTCCGCATCCTCGGTCGCCTCCAGCACGATCGCGCCGGCACCGTCGCCGAACAGGACGCAGGTGGCGCGATCCTCCCAGTCGAGGATGCGGCTGAACGTCTCGGCGCCGATCACCAGCGCACGGCGGTGGACACCGGCGCGCAGCATCGAATCGGCGACCTGCACCGCATAGAGGAAGCCCGAACACACCGCCGCGACGTCGAACGCGACGCAGTCGTCGATGCCGAGCGCGGCCTGCACCTTGGTCGCGGTGGCGGGAAAGGTCTGGTCGGGGGTGGCGGTCGCCAGCACGATCAGGTCGATCTGGCCCGCGTCCAGTCCGGCGGCGGCGATCGCCGCGCGCGCGGCATCGGTCGCCAGCGTCGCGGTCGTCTCATGCTCGGCGGCGATGTGGCGGAAACGGATGCCAGTGCGCTCGACGATCCATTCGTCGGAGGTATCGACCCGTTCGGCCAGCTGCGCGTTCGACACGCGATTCGCCGGGAGCGCCGATCCGGTGCCGGTGACGACCGCGCGGATCATGCCGCCTGCGCCTCGATACCTGCAAGATCGCTGGCGATGCTGCGGGTCAGGTCGTCGCGCACCATCTTGGCCGCGACCTGGATCGCGTTCGAGATGCCGGCCGCGTTGGCGCTGCCATGGCTCTTCACCACCAGCCCGTTGAGGCCGAGAAAGACCGCGCCGTTATGGTTGTTGGGGTCAAGATGGTGGCGCAGCAATTCGGTGGCCGGGCGCGAGATCAGGAAACCGATCTTGGAGCGCACCGACGAGCGGAACGCGCGCTTGAGCAGGTCGGCGACGAAGCGCGCCGTCCCCTCCGCGGTCTTGAGCGCGATGTTGCCCGAAAAACCGTCGCAGACGACGACGTCGACCTGTCCGCGCGACAGGCGGTCGCCCTCGATATAGCCCGAAAAGGTCATCGGCAGATGCGGCGAGGCGCGCAGCGTCGCCGCCGCTTCCCGCACGCTGTCGATGCCCTTCAGCTCCTCGGTGCCGATGTTCAGCAGCGCGACGCGGGGGCTTTCGAGGTCAAGCGCGGTGCGGGCATAGGCGGCACCCATCACCGCGAACTGGACGAGGTTGCGCGCATCGCACTCGGCATTGGCGCCGAGGTCGAGCATGACCAGGTCGTTGTCGCCGAGGCTGGGGAGCAACGCCGCCAGCGCCGGGCGATCGATGCCCGGCATGGTGCGCAGCGACAGCTTCGCCATCGCCATCAGCGCGCCGGTATTGCCCGCCGACACCGCGGCGGCGGCGCGCCCCTGTTTTACCAGGTTGATCGCGACGCCCATCGACGTCACCTTCGCCCGGCGGATCGCCTGGCTGGGCTTGTCCGACGAACCGACGACCTCGGGCGCGTGGACGATCTCCGACGCGGCGCTGAGATTGGGATGCGATTCGAGACCGGCGCGAATCGCCGCCTCGTCGCCCACCAGCAGGAAGCGCATCGATTCGTGGCGTCGCCGTGCATGGGCGACGCCCGCCAGCATGGTGGCAAGCCCTTCGTCACCGCCCATCGCGTCGATGGCGATCCAGGACCCGTCAGCCATGCGTGCTTCCCTGTCCGGTGTTAGCGCTTACGCTTCGACCGAGACGACTTCGCGACCGTTATAGTGGCCGCACGCGGTGCACAGGTTGTGCGGCCGCTTCAGTTCGCCGCAGTTCGGGCATTCCTGGAACGACTCGATGCTCAGCGAGTCGTGGCTGCGACGCATACCGCGCTTCGAGGGCGAGGTCTTTCTCTTGGGAACTGCCATTTCGGCACCTTTATCACTTGGGTATCGGGTGGTTTCACCACCAACTGCCGACGCGGCCCAGGCAAGTGCCGGACCGTTTGCGCGACCGACGACCCGCCGGACCGGCAAACAGGCTGGTCGCGAAGCGAACCGCGCCTATAGCGTTTTCGCGTGGGGTTGCAAGCTTTGGGTTGGGATCGGGCCTGCGACACCATCCCCTGCCACGCCGGCCATCCCGGCGAAGGCCGGGATCTCCGACGATAGCACGAAGCAAGAGCCGCGGAAGACCCCAGCCTGCGCCGGGGTGGCGATTATTGTGCTGACCAGGACTATTTGGCCAGCACCGCATCGCCAACGAAAGGATTGGTCGCGCGTTCGTGGCCGAAGGTGCTGCCCGGTCCATGGCCCGGCACGAACGCGACGTCGTCGCCCAGCGGCCATAGCTTGCTCACCACCGATGCGAGCAATGCCTGATGGTCGGACAGCGGAAAATCGGTGCGGCCGACCGATCCCTGGAACAACACGTCGCCGACCAGCGCGAATCGGGCGCCCTCGTGGAAGAAGATGACATGGCCCGGCGTGTGGCCCGGCGTCTCGTACACCGACAGCGTGGCTTCGCCGACGGTCACCGTGTCGCCCTCGACCAGCCAGCGGTCGGGTTCGAACGGTACGCCGCGCAGGCCCCAGCGCTTGCCGTCCTCGTCCAGCCGCGCGATCCAGAAGCGGTCGGCCTCGTGCGGGCCCTCGATCGGCACGCCCAGCTGTTCGGCCAGCGGCTTCGCCTCTCCGCAATGGTCGATATGGCCGTGGGTCAGGAGAATCTTTTCCACCGTCACGCCGTTCTGCTGCGCCGCGGCGAGCAGGCGCGGCAGGTCGCCGCCGGGGTCGACGAACGCGCCGCGCATCGTCTTCGTGCACCACAGGAGCGTGCAATTCTGTTGCAGCGGGGTCACCGGGATGATCGCCGCACGGATCGGGGATGGGGTCATGCCGCCCGCCTTACTGCTTAATGCCCGGTACACAAGGCAGCGTAAGAATGGTTGCCCCGCGCGCGCGCAACCGGCAAGCGTGGGGGATGCTCGATGCGACGCGGCCCTTCGTACTGCTCGACGATGCCCGGCCGGGGGGAGGCGCGCGGCTGTACCGGGCGCCGGTCCGCGTGATCCGCGCCGATCGCGTCGCCGACGTCCCCGCCGCGCTGGCGGACATGACGAAGGCGGTGGTCGGGGGCGCGGCGGTGGCGGGGTATCTCGGCTACGAAGCCGGTGCCGCGCTGGTGCCCGGCGTGCCGGTACGCGATGCGGCGACGCCGTTGCTGTGGTTCGGGGTGTTCGACCGTGCCGAGACGGTCGATGCCGCGGCGTTGCTGCCCGATCCGGCGGGCGCATGGATCGGCGCGGTCATGCCCGATATCGACCGCGACACCTATGCCGCGCAGTGCAACGACATCCTCGAGCTGATCGCGGCGGGCGATATCTATCAGGCGAACCTGACCTTCGGCGCGCGGGTGCCGGTGGCGGGCGATCCACTGGCGCTGTACGCCGCGATCCGGCCGCGGGCGGCGGCGGGGCACGGCGCGGTGGTGTGGACCGGCAGCGACTGGCTGCTGTCCTTTTCGCCCGAGCTGTTCTTCGCGGTCGAGGGCGGACGGATCACCGCGCGACCGATGAAGGGCACGGCGTCCCGCGATCCCGATCCCGCGCGCGACCGGGCGGTGGCCGATGCGCTGGCGAACGATCCTAAGCAGCGCGCCGAGAACCTGATGATCGTCGACCTGATGCGCAACGACCTGTCGCGCGTCGGGAAACCGGGCAGCGTCCGGGTGCCCGAGCGGTTCGTCGTCGAAACCTATCCCAGCATCCACCAGCTGGTATCTTCGGTGACCGCAGAGCTGCTGCCGGGCACGACCGCGGTCGATGCGCTGGCGGCACTGTTTCCGTGCGGATCGATCACCGGCGCGCCCAAGCGGCGGGCGATGGAGGCGATCGACGCGGTCGAGGGGCGCGCGCGCGGCATCTATACCGGGGCGATCGGCGCGATCGACGCCGGTGGCGACGCGACGTTCAACGTCGCGATCCGGACGCTGCATCTGCCCGATGGCGGATCGCACGCCACGATCGGGCTGGGATCGGGGGTGGTCGCCGATTCGGATGCGTCGGCGGAGTGGCGCGAATGCCTTGCCAAGGCGCGGTTCCTCGACACGTCCCCGCGCCGGTTCGACCTGGTCGAGACGATGGCGTTCGATCCGATCGCCGGCATCGCGCTGCTCGAACGGCATCTGGCGCGCATGACCGACAGCGCGCGGGCGCTGGGCTTCGCTTTCGATCGCCACGCGACGCGCAACGAATTGCAGGCGGCGACCTTTCGGCTGCGCGAGGCGTCGCGGGTGCGGCTGCTGCTGTCGGTATCGGGCGCGATCGCGGTCGACGTCACCCCGCTGCCGACTCCGCCCGCCGGACCGGTCGACGTGGGGCTGGCCCCCCTTCCCGTCCCGCCGCGCGACCTGCGGCTGGCGCACAAGACCAGCGACCGCCGCTTCTGGCCCGCGCCGCCGCCGGGCTGTTTCGAGACGATCTTCGTCGGCGACCATGGCGAGGTGACGGAGGGCAGCTTCACCTCGATCTTCGTCGGCGCCGGGGCGCAGCTGCTGACCCCGCCGCTCGACCGCGGCCTGCTGCCCGGCGTATTGCGCGGCGAATTGATCGCGCGGGGCGAAGCGGTGGAGATGCCGCTGAAGATCAGCGATCTCGCGCAAGGATTTTACATCGGCAACGCGGTTCGCGGATTGATTCGTGCGCGCTTGGTTGCAGATGCGAACATAGGGGGCTAAGGGCGCGGGCATCGTTCCCCTCCCAGCATCGGACGTCCCATGAAGCCCTCCGCCGCGCTCGACCGTATCAATCCCTCGCCGACCCTCGCCATCACGTCGAAGGTGCTCGAGCTGAAGCGGCAGGGCGTCGACGTGATCGGGCTGGGCGCGGGCGAACCCGATTTCGACACGCCCGATTTCGTCAAGGACGCCGCGATCGCGGCGATCCGTGCCGGCAAGACCAAGTACACCAACGTCGACGGCACGGCAGAGCTGAAGGACGCGATCGCCGCCAAGTTCAGCCGCGACAACGGCCTGACCTATGCCGCGAACCAGATCAGCGTGAACGTCGGCGGCAAGCACACGCTGTTCAACGCGCTGGTCGCGACGATCGATGCCGGCGACGAGGTGATCGTGCCCGCGCCCTATTGGGTCAGCTACCCCGACGTCGTCCAGTTCGCCGGCGGCACCCCGGTGTTCGTCGCGGCGGGTGCCGACCAGAATTACAAGATCACCCCCGAACAGCTCGACGCCGCGATCACCGAGCGGACCAAGTGGCTCATCATCAATTCGCCGTCGAACCCGACGGGTGCCGGCTATACCCGCGCCGAGCTGCGCGAGCTGGGCAAGGTGCTGGAACGCCACCCGCATGTCTGGATCTTCGCCGACGATATGTACGAGCATATCGTCTATCCGGGGTTCGAGTTCGCGACGATCGCCGAGGTGAACCCCAGCCTCTACGACCGCACGCTGACCGTGAACGGCTGTTCGAAGGCCTATGCGATGACCGGCTGGCGCATCGGCTATGCCGGCGGTGCGGCGTGGCTGGTCAAGGCGATCGCCAAGCTGCAGTCGCAATCGACCAGCAACCCGTGTTCGATCGCGCAGGCCGCCGCCGTCGCCGCGCTGAACGGCGACCAGTCGTTCCTTGCCGGGCGCAATGCCGCGTTCCAGCGTCGCCGCGACATGGTGGTCGCCGAACTCGATGCGATCGATGGCGTCACCTGCCCGACGCCCGACGGCGCCTTCTACGTCTATCCCGACATTTCCGGGGTGATCGGGCGCAGCACGCCCGGTGGCAAGCGGATCGCGACCGACGAGGATTTCGTCGGCTATCTGCTGGAGGATGCGCGCGTCGCGGCGGTGCAGGGCGCGGCGTTCGGCCTGTCGCCGGCGATGCGCATCAGCTATGCCACGTCGGACGATCTGCTGCGCGAGGCGTGCGCGCGCATCCGAACAGCCTGCGACGCGCTCAAGTAATACTTCCGTAGCAACGGACTATTAGGGCATCGGTCCTATCCCGGTTTCGGTCGCGATAGAGAAGACATGCTGCTCGATATTTCCACCCTGTACATCATGGTCGCATTGTGTTCGTTCGTTGCGGGCATCGTGCACCTGACCGCGGCGGTCGGCGGCCGCTTCGGCAGCTGGGCGAACTGGTGGGGCGGCGGGCATATCCTGCTGGGGGCCAGCGCGGTGATCCCGCTGGCCCGCGGACTCGGCATCCCGATGCTGATCCCGGTCGGCAATACCGTCGCGGTGCTGAGCTATGCCGCGATCTATATCGGCATGCGGCGCTTTGCCGACGGGCGGGCGGACATCGGAATCTGGATCGTGGTGGCCGCGATCCTGGCGGTGCCGATGCTGTTGTGGAGCGACCCGGCGGGCATGGGCGGGCGAATCGCCTATCTCAACGTCGTACGATCGATGTTCGACGTGGCGACCGTCGTCGTCGCGATCCGCATCGCCCGGCGCGAATCGCTGCGTACCGGCTGGATCGTCGCGGTCATGTTCGCGCTGACCGTGCCGATGTTCCTCAGCCGCGCGTGGCTGGTGCTGACCGGCCATATCGGCACCAGCCCGACCGGACTGCAGGGCGGGCCGGCGGCATGGCTGGCGGCGGGCGCCGTCGCCTTCATCATGTTCCGCGGCTTTTCGCTGCTGACCATGGATGCCGAACGTGGCGAGCGTCGGCTGGAGATGCTTGCCGAGCGCGATGCGCTGACCGGGGCGGGCAACCGTACCGCATTCGAACGCACGCGCGGCGGCTGGCGCGGCGAAGGTGCGGTAATGATGATCGACCTCGACCGGTTCAAGGCGCTGAACGACAGCCGCGGCCATGCGGTGGGCGACGCCGCGCTGTGCATCGCCACCCGTGCTGCGGTGGCGTCGGTGCCGATGACGGGACGGGTGTTCCGATGGGGTGGCGACGAGTTCGTGTGCGTCCTGCCGGGCACCGGCGCGCAGGAGGCGGCCGTCATCGCCGAGGGTATCGCCAGCCGGTTCGGGGAGGGAACCAGCGCGCTGCTGGGCACCGGGGCGGCAGCGACGCTCAGCATCGGGTGGACGCTGGGGCCGCTGTCCGACGTGGAAGCGCTCATAGCCGACGCCGACGAACGCATGTATGCGGACAAGCGACAGGGCCGCGCGTCCGATACGCAACGCAGCGTTGCCGAATCCGCACCCGCCGCCTACTTGATTTCGCAGTCGCAACATGGTTGAGGCTGTGCGCACGATGAACGGGCGCGCCAGCGCCGGTTCAGCCCCACACACTATATCTTGCATCGACGAACGGGCCGGCCGGTCCGGTTCGGCGCCGCGAACCATCGGGGGGAGCGGCCGGGCAAGAGGACGAGACAGATGACCCAGAATCGCACCGGTTTCCTTCGCCATTTCGTCAGCGGTTTCGCGCTGGGTGCCGTCGCGCTGGTCGCGGTGCAGGTGGCGGATCGCAGCGATGCGAAGTCGGTCCGTTCCGCACCGGCGATGATCGAGCGCATCGGCTGATCTGGCGGCGTTCGCGCCGAACCCCCATCTTGGTTCCGTATCGTTAGGAACCATGTTCATGAAATTCCTGCTCCCCGTCGCCATCGCCGCCATCGGTGTGGCCGCAGTGTCGATCCCCCCGGCCACCGCAGAGCGTGCGGTGCCGATCCCGACCATCGCCAGCGACGTTCCCCCCACCCCCGGCCCTGCCACCGCCGTACTGGCCGGCGGCTGCTTCTGGGGCATGGAGGCGGTGTTCGAACGGGTGAAGGGCGTGAAGTCGGTCGTCAGCGGCTATGCCGGCGGCACCCGCGCCACCGCGACCTACGATCAGGTATCGACCGAACGCACCGGCCATGCCGAGGCGATCCGCATCACCTACGACCCGCGCGTCGTCAGCTATGGCACGCTGCTCCGGCTCTATTTCTCGGTCGCGCACGATCCGACGCAGGTCGACGGGCAATATCCCGATCGCGGGCCCAGCTATCGCTCGGCGATCTTCGCGCAGAACGGCGCGCAGGCGCTGACCGCACGGCGCTATGTCGCGCAGCTGACCCGGGCGAAGGCGTTCCCGAAACCGATCGCGACGAGGATCGAGACCGGTGCCTTCTATCCGGCCGAGGCCTATCACCAGGACTTCGCACGGAGGAACCCGTCGCATCCCTATATCGTGCGGTGGGACAAGCCCAAGGTCGCGGCGGCAAAGGTGGCGTATCCGGGGTTGGTAGCGTAGCCTTTTCCGTCGCCCCGGCGAAGGCCGGGGCCTCGTGCGGCGAGGAGTGCGCTTCCTTACCGGGAGATCCCGGCTTTCGCCGGAATGACGTTTTGGGCGAGCAGGAAGAAGTTTGGGTTTCACGCGGAGACGCGGAGGGGGTGCGGCTTCCCCCCCGTTCCGCGTCGGCGTAACCGTCATCCTCGTGGCGATGCGCCTGAACGGCAGATCGCTACGCGATCGAATAGCCGCGAACGCAACCTCCTCCGCGCCTCCGCGCGAACCACTCCTTTTACAGCAACCCCAGCGCCACCAGCTCGCCGATCAGCCGCGGCGGCAGTTCGTCGGCGCCGGTGCCCTCCCCGCCCAGATCGGCCGGCGCATCCGCCGCCTCCAGATAGCGCCAGCCCTGATGCGCACGCTTGGGCCGCGCCTCGACCAGCACCAGCTTCGGCCCCAGATGGATCGCGACGCGCCCCCCCTCCGCCTCGCCGAAGCCCAGGATCGGCGAACGGGCGACCAGCCGGTGCTTGAGGATCCAGAACAGCGACCCGCCCTCGATCTCCGCCGCACGTTTCGGCAGGTAACGGGTGGTCAGGAATCCGCCCTCGGCATGACGCGTGGCCAACCGCCCGGCCAGTTGCTCGACCGATTCGATGGCGAAGGCGACTTTGGTGAGATGCAGCGGCACGCCCCCCAGATGGGAAGCGCGGCGCGCCGGCTCAAGCGGTCAGCCCGCTGACGGTCGCGAGACCCAGAAAGACGAGGAACCCCATCGAATCGGTGGTCATCGTCACGAAGATCGACGACGCGACCGCCGGGTCGGCATTGTACCGGTCGAGCGTCAGCGGCACGAACACCCCGGCGAACCCGGCGATCACGACGTTGAGCAGCATCGCCGTGCCGATCACCGCGCCCAGTTGCGGATTGCCGAACCACAAGGTCACGCCGGTGCCGATCAGCGCGGCGACGGTCGCGCCGTTCATCAGCGCGATGATCATCTCGCGCCGGATCGCGCGGACCGTGTTCGACTGGGTCAGCTGGTTGGTGGCGAGCGCGCGGACCGTCACCGCCATGGTCTGCGTGCCCGCATTGCCGCCCAGCCCGGCGACGATCGGCATCAGCGCGGCCAGCGTCACCATCCGGTCGATCGTCGCCCCGAACATGCCGATGATCGTGGCGGGCAGCAGCGCGGTAATCAGGTTGGTGATCAGCCAGCGCACCCGCGCCTTGTACGAATCGCGGATCGGTTCGTTGATGTCGCCTTCGCCCGCCCCCGACAGCAGCAGCGCGTCCTCGCCCGCTTCCGCCTGGATGATGTGGACGACGTCGTCGACGGTAATCATGCCGACCAGCCGCCCGCTGCCGTCGACCACGGCGGCCGAGATCAGCGCATACTTCTGGAAGCGCAGCGCGACTTCCTCCTGGTCCATGTCGACCGGGATCAGCGTCTGTTCGCGCGCCATCACGTCGGCGATCGCGACCGAGCGCGGCGTGCGCAGGATCCACGACAGCTGGCAGGTGCCGACCGGCCTGTGCGCCGGATCGACCACGAAGATTTCCCAGAAATCGGTGGTCAGCACCTCGTCGGCGCGCAGATAGTCGAGCGCGTCGCCGACGGTCCAGTGCTCCGGCACCGCGACCAGCTCGCGCTGCATCAGGCGGCCGGCGGATTCCTCGGGGTAGGACAGCGCCTCCTCGATCGCGGCGCGATCGTCGGGGTCCAGCGCGCGCAGCACCGCGCGCTGGTCGGCATCGTCGAGGTCCTCGATGATCGCGACCGCGTCGTCGGTGTCGAGCTGCGCGGCGATGTCGGCGACCTGCGTCGCGGTCAGCGCGTCGATCACGGCCTCGCGCACCCAGTCGTTCATCTCGGCCAGCACGTCGCCGTTCAGCCGCTCGGCGATCGCGGCGGCCAGCGCCGCGCGCTGTTCGCCCGGCACCAGTTCGAACAGGTCGGCAAGGTCGGCGGGGTGGAGCGGTTCGACCAGCTCGCGCGCCGCCTCGTCGTCGCCGCGGTCGACCGCTTCGCACACGGCGCGGACGAATTCGGGCTTCAGCCGGTCGTCCTCGTCCAGTTCGCTCGTCGTGTCGGGCAGGTCGAGTTCGGTCATGGTCGCAACCCTCCTGTCGGCACGATGTCCGCCTGCTGTAGCCATGCTGCACCGCCGTGCCAACGCCCGTGCGGTTGCCCTCGGCCGGTCGAACCCCTAGCTAGCTCCCCAGTTTCAAGGAGCATATAATGGCCGATACCCCCAGCACGCTCGTGATGACGCTCGATACCGGCGAAGTCCGGATCAAGCTGCGCCCCGACCTCGCCCCCAACCATGTCGAACGCATCGTCAAGCTGGCCGATTCGGGCTTCTATGACGGCGTGCCGTTCCACCGCGTGATTGCCGGCTTCATGGCGCAGGGCGGCGACGGCGGTCGCGGTGACGGCACCGGCGGGTCGAAGGAACCGAACCTCAAGCAGGAGTTCAACGCCGAACCGCATGTGCGCGGCGTGTGCTCGATGGCGCGGACCAGCGATCCGAACTCGGCCAACAGCCAGTTCTTCATCTGCCTCGACGATGCGACCTTCCTCGACCGGCAGTACACGGTGTGGGGCGTGGTCGACAGCGGCATGGACGCCGTCGACGCGCTGCCCAAGGGCGAGCCGCCGCGCAACCCGGGCAAGATCGTGACCGCGCGCAGCGAGGCGTAAGGTTCTCTGCCCCCCCATCCGTCATCCCGGCGCAGGCCGGGATCCATGGATGGGGGGACGGATGCGACCTGTCGACAGCACCCGACACGATGGATTCCGGCCTGCGCCGGAATGACGGAGTGGGCGGGGAAACGTCGCGTACCTACTCCGCCGGCGCGTCGAGCGCGGCGACCAGCCAGTCGTGGAACAGCTTCACCGGCCGCTGCTGCAACATGCGCGGGCGGCACACGAACCAGTGGCTGTAGGTCGAATCGACCGCGCGATCGAACAGCGGCACCAGCCGGTCGTCGCGCGCGGTTTCGAAATGCGATTCGAGCATGAAGGCGATGCCGAGCCCCTGTGCCGCCGCCTCCAGCATCAGCGTGCCCGAATCGAACCGGTCGGTCGCGGCGGGCTCTAGGTCGGGCAGTCCGGCGGCGTGGATCCAGTCGGCGAAGGTATCGGGCATGTCGCGGTGGATCAGCGCGGTGTGCTGTGCGATCTGCGCCGGATCGGTGATCGGGTGGCGATCGATCAGCGCGCGCCCGGCAATGGCATAGACCCGGTTGCGGTCGAGCCGCCGCGCATACAGCGCGGGATCGATCGCGTGGCCCAGCACGATCGCGACGTCGATCCCCTCGCCCAGCCGCCCCAGCCCGTGATGCGCGGTGTCGAAATCGAGGTGCAGTTCGGGATGCCGTTCCTTCAGGTCGCCCATCCGAGGCATCAGTCGCTGGATCGCGAACAGCGGCAGCACGCCCAGCCGCAGTCGCAGCACCTCGACCGCGCCCGACATCTGCTCGACCGCGTCGGACAGCGTGTCGAGCGCGCCCGACAGCAGCGACAGCAGCCGTTCGCCATCGGCGTTCAGCTTCAGCGCCTGGTGCCGGCGTTCGAACAGCGGCTTGCCGATGAAGCGTTCCATCGCCTGCACCCGGCGGCTGAGCGCCGGCGAGGACAGCGCCAGTTCGTCGGCGGCGAGCTTGACCGAGCCGAGCCGGGCGACGTGGACGAATGCCTCGATCGCGGTGAGGGGGGGAAGGCGACGCATCCGATACCTTAGACCTTCGTTGCGGTGCGGTACACGCTGCACCGCGATCGTCGCACTTGCAACCATCCACCCGTATGGTGAATGCAATTTATGCAATGCGACTTTAACTGTTCGCACTTGCACAAAATCACGCCGCGCCGCACATATTGCGTGCCTTTCAGGCATCCTCTCCTAAAAACTTTCTGGCCGGTCGTTTTCGATCGGCCTTTTTTTTCGCCTTGTTGCCGGCAACCCGCCCCCTATCTCCCCCGTTCCAATACGTTCCAGCAGGACGGAATTTTGATGGCGGACAGCGAAACAGGCGGACGGCGGTTGCAGGTGGCGAATGCCCGGCCCGAGGACAGCGGACGCGGCATTGCCCACCTCCCCCGATCGGTCATGGCGCTGCTCGGCATCAACGAGGGGGACGTCGTCGAGATCGTCGGCAAGAAGACCACCCCGGCGCGGGCCATCGCCCCCTATCCCGAGGACGAGGGGCTCGACATCGTCCGCATCGACGGGTTGCAGCGCGCCAATGCCGGCGTCGGATCGGGCGATCAGGTCGAGGTGCGCAAGGCCGAGTCGCGCCCGGCCACCCGCGTCGTCTTCGCCCCCGCCCAGCAGAATCTGCGGCTGCAGGGGTCGGCCAACGCGCTCAAGCGCACGTTCTTCGGACGGCCGCTGTGCCAGGGCGACATCGTCGCCACGACCGGGCACCAGCGGGTTGACAGTCTGTCGCCCAATGTCCGCCGCTACGTCAACGCCCCCGCCTTTTCGTTGCAGGAAATCCGCCTCGCGGTCGTGTCGGCCGCGCCCAAGGGCGTGGTGCATATCGACGAATCGACCGAGATCGAGCTGCGGTCGGAATATGAGGAACCGCGCGAATCGCGCCGCGCTGACGTCACCTATGACGATATCGGCGGCATG
Source organism: Sphingomonas sp. 2R-10 (assembly GCF_030062225.1). Classification (NCBI taxonomy): domain Bacteria; kingdom Pseudomonadati; phylum Pseudomonadota; class Alphaproteobacteria; order Sphingomonadales; family Sphingomonadaceae; genus Sphingomonas; species Sphingomonas sp. 2R-10. The sequence continues at coordinate 7,436 of NZ_JASCXF010000015.1, read as the reverse complement.
GGCGCCACGATCGACCAGCTGCGCGAAATGGTCGAACTGCCCTTGCGCTATCCCGAGCTGTTCCAGCGGCTGGGCGTCGATCCGCCCAAGGGAGTGCTGCTGCACGGGCCGCCCGGCACCGGCAAGACGCGGCTCGCGCGTGCGGTAGCAAACGAATCGGACGCCGAGTTCTTCCTCATCAACGGTCCCGAGATCATGGGATCGGCCTATGGCGAATCGGAAAAGCGCCTGCGCGAGGTGTTCGAGGAAGCGACCAAGGCATCGCCGTCGATCGTGTTCATCGACGAGATCGATTCGATCGCCCCCAAGCGGGGGCAGGTATCGGGCGAGGCGGAAAAGCGGCTGGTCGCGCAGCTGCTGACGCTGATGGACGGGCTCGAATCGCGCGCCAACATCGTCGTCATCGCCGCGACCAACCGGCCCGAGGCGATCGACGAGGCGCTGCGCCGGCCCGGCCGGTTCGACCGCGAGATCGTGGTCGGGGTGCCCGACGAGCGCGGACGGCGCGAGATCCTCGGCATCCATACCCGCGGCATGCCGCTGGCCGACGATGTCGAACTCGCCGAACTGTCGCGCACGACCTATGGCTTCGTCGGTGCCGACCTCGCCGCGCTGACCCGCGAGGCCGCGATCGAGGCGGTACGGCGGATCATGCCGCGCATCGACCTGTCCGAAGGGACGATTCCGCAGGACGTGCTCGACAGCCTGTCGGTGACGCGCGACGATTTCCTCGAAGCGTTGAAGCGGGTTCAGCCCAGCGCGATGCGCGAGGTCATGGTGCAGGCGCCGACCGTCCGCTGGGACGATGTCGGCGGACTGGACGATGCGCAGATGCGGTTGAAGGAAGGCGTCGAGCTGCCGCTCAAAAGCCCCGAATCGTTCCGGCGCCTCGGCATCCGCCCGGCCAAGGGGTTCCTGCTCTACGGTCCGCCCGGCACCGGCAAGACGCTGCTGGCCAAGGCGGTCGCCCGCGAGGCGGAGGCGAACTTCATCGCCACCAAGTCGAGCGACCTGCTGTCGAAATGGTATGGCGAGAGCGAACAGCAGATCGCCCGCCTGTTCGCCCGTGCGCGACAGGTGGCGCCGACCGTCATCTTCATCGACGAACTCGATTCGCTGGTTCCCGCGCGTGGCGGTGGCCTCGGCGAGCCGCAGGTGACCGAGCGGGTGGTCAACACCATCCTGGCGGAGATGGACGGGCTGGAGGAGTTGCAGTCGGTGGTGGTGATCGGCGCGACCAACCGGCCCAACATGGTCGACCCGGCATTGCTGCGGCCGGGACGGTTCGACGAGCTGGTCTATGTCGGCGTGCCCGACCGGGCGGGGCGCGCCCGCATCCTTGGCATCCAGACGCAGAAGATGCCGCTGGCCGACGACGTCGACCTCGACGCCGTGGCGGCGCGGACCGAGCGGTTCACCGGTGCCGATCTGGAGGATGTGGTGCGCCGCGCCGGCCTGTTCGCGCTGCGCGCCTCGCTCGACACGCGCGAGGTGACGATGGCGCATTTCGAGGCGGCGCTGGGAGAATCACGCGCGTCGGTGACGGCGGAGATGGAGGAGGAATATCGGGCGATGTCGTCGCGACTGAAGCAGGACGCATTGTCGATCCAGCCGATCGGCTTCATCGCGCCGGGCATGGTCGAGGGGCGCGGGCCGAAGGGGTAGCGTACCGTTCGGCCCGGTGCGACGGACTGCAACTGTTCGGCTTGCAAGTTCGTTGCGCTTTTGCGACGACGCGATGACCATGGCCCTACGCGCCATCCGTTCGAGGATTTGCATGACGACGAGTTCCAACGCCGCGACCCGACGGAAGCCGCGCGGCGTGCCATCGCCTGCCGGCATCTTCCTGCGCGGATTCGTCAAGCATCCGGTGATGGTCGGGTCGGTCATCCCGTCGTCGAACAAGCTGATCCGCAAGATGCTGGCCCCGATCGACTGGGCCAATGCCAAGGTCGTGGTGGAATATGGCCCCGGCGTCGGCACCTTCTGCCGCCCGATCCTCGAACGGCTGGCGCCCGATGCGCAGCTGATCGTGATCGATACGAACCCGGACTTCATCGACTATCTGAACGCGACGATCCTCGATTCGCGTTTCTCCGCGGTTCATGGATCGGCGGCGGACGTCGAACGGATCGTGGCCGATCATGGTCATCCCCATGCCGATTACGTGCTGTCGGGCTTGCCCTTTTCCACGCTGCCGCCGGGCGTCGGCGACAGGATCGCGGTGGCGACTCAGGCGGTGCTGCGGCCGGGCGGCGCGTTCCTGGTCTATCAGTTCAACCCGCGCGTCCGCGATTTCCTCGACCGGCAATTCGCCCGGATCGACCACGACATGGAATGGTGGAACATGCCGCCGGCGCAGCTGTGGTGGGCGTGGAAGGACTAACCCGGTAACCATTCGCGTCGTCCGTGCGTTGACCGCGCGATGACATCCGCCTCCGCACCCGTCGCGTGGTTGAACGCGGTCGCGACGGCGACCCCGACCCACGACATCCATAACGCCTTTGTCGGCTGGGCGCGCAACCGCCTGCCCCCGCGCGAAGCACGGCTGTTCGACCGGATGGTCGAGCGCGCCGGGATCGGCCATCGCTGGTCGGTGCTGCCGATCGGCGGCGACGGCGGCTCGCCGGTAGCACCCGGCGGTTTCTATGCCGAAGCGATGCCGGGCACCGCCGCGCGCATGGGCATCTACAGCGATGCCGCCCCGGCCCTTGCGGTCCGCGCGATCGAATCGCTGGCGGCACAGGCGGCGCTGGGCGAGATCACCCATCTGGTCGTCGCCAGTTGTACCGGTTTCGTCGCGCCGGGCATCGACCAGATCATCGCCGCGCGGCTGAACCTGTCGCCGCGGGTCGAGCGGCTGCTGGTGGGGTTCATGGGCTGCTACGCCGCGGTCGCCGCGTTGCGCAGCGCGCGGCACATCGTCCGCTCCGAACCAGACGCGCGCGTGCTGGTGGTCACGGTGGAGCTGTCGACGCTGCACCTGCAACCTGCCACCACGCTGGAACCGCTGCTGGCGATGCTGCAATTCGGGGATGGTGCCGCCGCCGCGCTGGTCACGGCCGACCCGGCGGGCTTCGCGATCGAGGCGCCGTTCGCGGCGACGCTGCCCGATTCGGCCGAACTGATCCGCTGGGACATCACCGATGCCGGCTTTGCGATGCACCTGTCGGGTGAGGTGCCGGCGCGGATCGCCACGGCGCTGACCGATCCCGATTTCGCGCGTGCGGCGACCGGCGGGCGGTCGCTCGACAGCGTTGATGGCTGGGCGGTCCATGCCGGCGGGCGATCGATCCTCGACGCGGTCGAGCGCAGCCTGTCGCTGCCGCGCGCAGCGCTGGCGGCGTCGCGCGCGGTGCTGGCGGCCAATGGCAATATGTCGTCGGCGACGCTGATGTTCGTGCTGGCGACGATGCTGGATGGTCCACCGGTCGCCGACGGCATCGCGCTGGCATTCGGGCCGGGCCTCGCCGCCGAGGGCTTCGGCTTCCGGAGCGCGGCATGAGCTTCGCCCGGGTCGATGCCGAAGAATTGATGGACGACCCGTCGCTGGCGCCCGAAACCTATGCCGCGGTGCTGCGCGATCTGGCACGGGTGAACACCGTCACGCTGGCGGCGCGACCGACGCTGGCGTTCCTGACGCGTATCGCCTGGCGCGGCGACCGGCTGAAGCTGCTGGACGTCGGCTATGGCGATGGCGACATGCTGCGGCGAATCGCGCGCTGGGCGGCGAGGCGCGGCGTCGAGGCCGAACTGGTGGGCATCGACCTGAACCCGCGCAGCGAGGCGATCGCCCGCGCCGATACGCCCGGCGACCTGCCGATCACCTACCGCACCGGCGACTATGCCGACCTCGCCGGCGAAGGGTGGGACGCGGTCGTCTCCAGCCTCGTCGCGCACCACATGACCCGGGCGCAGCTGGTCGCGTTCGTGGCGTTCATGGAACGTGAGAGTGCGCGCGGGTGGTTCGTCAACGACCTGCACCGCCATCGCTTCGCCCATCGCGGCTATCCGCTGCTGGCGACGCTGGCGCGCTGGCACCCGATCGTCCGCGCCGACGGCACGCTGTCGATCGCCCGATCCTATCGCCCCGACGACTGGCCGCCGATCCTCACCGAGGCCGGGGTCCGCGAGGCGAAGGTGCAACGCCATTTCCCGTTCCGGCTATGCGTCGAACGTCGGCGCTGATCGCGGGCGGCGGCCCCGCGGGCGCCGTCGCCGCGCTGTGCCTCGCGCGGGGCGGCGCGACGCCGCTGTTGCTGGAGCGATCCCGCGGGACGCCCGATGCGCTGTGCGGCGGCTTCCTGTCGTGGCGGACGCTCGATTCGCTGGCGTCGGTCGGGGTCGATCGCACGGCGCTGGGCGGGCATGTCGTGCGGCGCGTGGTGCTGTTTGCCGGGGGACGCCGCGCCACGTCGATGCTGCCCGCCCCGGCGATCGGGCTGTCGCGGCGGCGGCTCGATGCGCTGCTGCTCGACCATGCCATCGCCGCCGGTGCGGGGGTCGAGCGCGGGGTGACGATCCGCTCGGCCGACGGCCGGACGCTGCACACCGGCGATGGCGCGACAGTGACCGGCGACTCACTGTTCCTCGCCACCGGCAAGCATGACCTGCGCGGGGCGATGCGCGATGCACCGATCGGCGGCGACCCGGCGATGGGGGTGCGCGTCCGGCTGGAGCCGCATCCGGCGCTGACCCGGCTGGTCGGTGACGCGATCGAACTGCACGCCTTTGCCGGGGGCTATGCCGGGCTGGTGCTCCAGGAGGATGGCGGCGCCAATCTGTGCATGGCACTGCGCCGCTCGCGCCTGCGCGCGGCGGGCGACCTGCCGGCGTTGCTCGCCGCGCTGGCGGGCGAATCGCCGGCGCTGGCCGAACGGCTCGCGTTCCTTGGGCACGTGCCGGCGATCGATGCGATCGCCAACGTCCCCTATGGCTGGCGCACCGGCCGGACCACGCCCGGCGTCTTCCGGCTGGGCGATCAGGCCGGGGTGATCCCGTCGCTGGCGGGCGAAGGCATGGGTATCGCCATCGCCAGCGCGATCCGTGCCGCCACAAGCTGGCAGCAGGACGGCACGGCGGGGGCCGAGACGTATCAACGCGACCTCGCCCGTGCGCTGCACCGCCCGATCGCGCTGGCCGGCGTGTTGCGGACGCTGGCCGATCATCGCGCGGGCCATGCGCTGCTGCTCGCCGGGGGGCGGATCGCGCCGCTGGTGGCGGCCGCCGCGCGGTGGACGCGGGTCGCGCCCGTCAGCCACCGTTCATTGCGGCCGGCCTAACGCGCGCCATTCCCAATGCGCGGTGCGTCCGGGGCTTGTGCCGCCGGGGGCGGGCGCGGTATCCGGCGCACTCCCATGGCACGCACCCCTCAACGCCCGCAAAAGCAGCCCACCGCTGCCGCCCCGTCCCGCTGGTGGCGCATCTTGCGCTGGGTGCTGGGCATCGGCTTCGGCGTCGCGGCGCTGGCGGCGATCGCGCTGGTGGTCGCGGTCTATAACGCCAAATCGAACCTGCCGAGCTTCAACCAGCTGAAATCCTCGCCCAACGGGCAGATGATCCGGGTGCGCGCGGCCGACGGATCGATCCTTGTGTCGCTGGGGCCGAGCTATGGCGAATGGATCCCCTATGCGCAGATCCCGGCGGAGATGCGCGACGCGATGGTGTCGGTCGAGGATCGCCGCTTCCGCTCGCACTGGGGCGTCGATCCGGTGGCACTGGCGCGCATTACCAAATTCGCGATCGAGACGCGCGGCACCGGGCGACGGTTGCAGGGCGCATCGACGATCACGCAGCAGGTCGCGCGCACCATCTTCCTGTCGAACAGCTACACCGTCGGCCGCAAGTTCCGCGAGATCATCCTCGCGCTGGCGCTGGAGCGGAAGTTCACCAAGAACCAGATCCTCGAGCTGTACCTGAACAAGGTCTATTTCGGCGGCGGCGCGTACGGCATCGACGCGGCATCGCGCCGGTTCTTCAACCATCCCGCGACCGAGCTGTCGCTGTCGGAAGCCGCGGTCGTCGCCGGGCTGGTCAAGGCGCCGTCGCGCTACTCGCCGACCGCCGATGCCGAGGCGGCGGTCGGTCGTGCCGGCGTGGTGCTGAAGCTGATGCAGGAAACCGGGGCGATCACCGCGGCACAGGCGATGGACGCCGATCCGCAGGCGATCAAGCTGGCGCCCGAACCGCAACAGAACAGCGTGCGCTATTTCACCGACTGGGCGCTGCCGCAGCTCGAAACGCTGATCGACGAAACCGAACAGCCGCTGGACGTGTGGACCACACTCGACCCGGCGATGCAGAAGAGCGCCGATACCGCGATCCGCGCCAATGCCCCGGCGGGCGTACAGGGCGCGCTGGTCGCGCTCGACCGCGACGGGGCGGTGCGGGCGATGGTCGGCGGCAAGGATTACGTGTCGTCGATCTACAACCGCGCGACCCAGGCGACGCGCCAGCCGGGATCGGCGTGGAAGCTGTTCGTGTATCTCGCGGCGCTGGAGGCGGGGATGAACCCCGACAGCCAGGTCAACGACGCGCCGGTGACCATCGACGGATGGAGCCCGCGCAACAGCTCCCGCCGGTTCAGCGGGCAGGTGTCGCTGCGTACCGCCTTTGCCTATTCGCTCAACACCGTGTCGGCGCGACTGGGGCAGGAGGTCGGCTTCGGCACCGTCGCCGACATGGCGAAGCGCTTCGGCATCTCGACCCCGATCAATACGCAGCCGGCAATGGTGCTCGGCACGTCCGACGTGCGGCTGATCGACCTGACCCGCGCCTATGCCTCGGTCGCCAGCGGCGGGACGGCGGTCGTCCCCTATGGCATTACCCGGGTCACCGCCGGCGGATCGGTGATCTACCAGCATCAGGTCGACAGCTCGCGCGTGCTGGTCGCCCCCTATGTCGCGCAGCAGATGACCGACCTGCTCCAGACCGCGGTCAACACCGGCACCGGCCGCGCGGCGCAGATCGGGCGTCCGGTCGCGGGCAAGACCGGCACGACCAGTTCGTACAAGGACGGCTGGTTCATGGGCTTTTCGTCGGGCATCACCACCGGCGTGTGGATGGGCCGCGACGATGCGAAGCCGGTCGGCGGCCTGCAAGGCGGCACCGCCCCGGCGCGCGCCTTCGCCGCGTTCATGCGGCAGGCGGTCGCCAGCCGCCCGGTCGAGGAGTTCAATACCAAGGTCACCCTGCCCGAATGGCAGGAGGAACCCGACGCCGAGAGCTATTACGGCGCGCCCGACGACCGGGTCTATGTCGATCCCGACGGCAATCCGGTCGACGGACCGCCGGTTACGACCCAGCCCGAGGCGCCGGTCGAGGATGGCGATGCGCCGCCCGTCCAGCCGCAGCAGCGCCTGCCCGACGAACAGCTCGATCAGGACTGGATCGACCGCGCGCTGGGCCGCAACCCGCGCGGCGAACAGTCCGCACCC